>CALVUB010000008.1 GCA_944363385.1 uncultured Clostridia bacterium | reverse complement strand
ATAAAAAAGAGTTTTACTTTAAAAGTAGAACTCCTTTTTTCTTGTTTATTCTGCTAGTTTCAAAATGATTTGACCTTTGCCTATTTTTTACTATTTTTTAAATTTTTTTGCCAAAATTTTCTTTTCGTAGTATTTATAAAGCTCGCTAATAATAAGCATAAGAAAACAAAGCCCTAAAATTATAAGCCAAGCCGAAAGAGAAAGCTTCTCAAGTCCAAATATTCCACTTAAAGGCGTAAAGGCAAAAAAGGCAATCAAACCAAAGCAAAATCCAACCGCAAGAAGAAAAAATTTATTCTTGAATGGTTTTGACTTATATAGTGGCGCATTGGTTCGCATTGAAGCCAAATAAAACATTTGAATCATGTTGAGCGTATAAAAAGCCATTGTTGTTGCACTATACTGACCAAAAACATAAAGTCCTATGATATAAGACAGAACAACTAAAAGTGTTTGAACCATTCCAAGCACCACAATTGAAAGGCCAACACCATCAGAAAACAAGCCTTTTTGGGGACTTCGAGGCGGATGCGACATAAGATCTTTTTCTGGAAGCTCAACTCCAAGGGCAACTGCTGGAAGTGAGTCAGTTATCAAATTTACAAACAAAATTTGAACTGGTAAAAGAAAAACATATTGAGGAAAAAATATTGTAACAAAAAACAGAGATAAAAGTTCTGCCATGTTTGCTGAAAACAAAAATTTAACCGTTTTTTGAATGTTTTGATATATTTTTCGTCCTTCTTCTACTGCAATCACAATTGTTGCAAAATTGTCATCGGTAATAATAATATCAGCAACTTCCTTGGCAACATCCGTTCCGCTTCTCCCCATGCCAATTCCAATATTAGCTCGCTTCAGACTTGGTGCGTCATTAACGCCATCTCCCGTCATGGCAACAATGTGCCCTTGCTTTTTTAACGCTTCCACTATACGCACTTTATTTTGTGGACTGACTCTTGCAAAGACAGAGATGTGGGGAATAATTTTATCAAGCTCTTCATCAGAGAGTTTGTCAAGTTCAAAACCGCATAGCACAGCATTTTCATCGTCGGTAAGACCTATCTCTTTGGCAATTGCAAAGGCGGTATCTTTGTGGTCGCCAGTTATCATAACCGCACGCATACCCGCTCTTGCGCACTTTTTTACCGCATGAGCAATTTCTTTTCTCGGCGGGTCAATCATTCCCACAAGTCCAGCAAACACAAGGTTCTCTTCAATTAGTTGTCCCTCTTCTTTTTTAAAAGCAATAGCTATCACTCTAAGCGCCTTTTTTGACATGGATTTGTTTGCCTTGATAATCTCGCTTTTAAATTTGTCGTTTATTGGATATATTTGACCTTTAATCCATATTTGCGAGCATTTTTCAAGCAAGAAATCTACCGCTCCTTTTGTAACCATAACTTCTTGTCTGTTTTCTTTGTAAGAGACAGACATCAATTTTCTTGTGCTGTCAAAGGGTTTTTCCTTAAGGCGAGGATACGCTTTTTCAATTTCATTTTTTTTATAGCCTTCCTTTAAACAAAAATTTGCCAAAGCCACTTCGGTTGGATCTCCAACAAATGTATTTTTTGAAAAGTTTGCGTCATTGCAAATCAGCATAAACCTGCAAAGCTCTTCAAAACTAGCATTCTTTTTAAAATTATCTTTCTTAATTTCACCGTCAAAATATGTGGCAGTAACTGTCATTTTGTTTTCGGTTATCGTGCCAGTCTTATCCGAGCAAACAACGTCGCAACAGCCTAAAGTTTCAACCGCATGCATTCGTTTGACAACTGCTTTTTGTTTTGCTAGACGTGCTATACCCATGCTCATAATGATAGTGATAACTGCAGGCATACTTTCAGGTATTGCTGCCACAGCAATAGCCACGGCTGTCAAAAATGCTTCCATTATGTTGGCTGGCGAAATGCAAATTTCAATGACAAAGGTGACTAAGGCAATGATAAGAACTAGAAATGTCAACACTTTAGCAACTTCTTTAATGCTTTTTTGCAAAGGGGTAAGTTCTTTTGTGCTTTCCCTTATACCCTTGGCAATTTTTCCAAATTCGGTGTCTATGCCAAGAGCAACCACCACTGCACTACCTCTGCCATATGTGACATTTGTGCCTTTAAAAACCATGTTTTTTTGTTCTGAAATAGACAAAGTTTTTTCCGCGACAAAATCGGCATCTTTCAAAGTCCCTTCGCTCTCGCCAGTCAAGGAAGATTCATCAACCTTAAGTTCTATTGTTTCAATTAATCTACAATCTGCAGGTAGAATAGTTCCAGCTTCAAGTGCAATAACATCGCCTATAACAAGCTCGTTAGAAGAAATTTTTTTTATTATACCATCACGATAAACAAGCACCTCTTGCTCAGTCAACTTTTTTAGAGCCAGCAGTGATTTTTCCGCCTTGCTTTCTTGAACTACACCGAAGATGGCGTTCATTATAACAATAGCAAGGATTGCAACACCATCTATAATCTCTTCGCTGGTTTTTTGTATAACCCCTATAGCAATAGAAATGATTGAGGCCAGAAGCAAAATGATTATCATAAGGTCAAAAAACTGAGCAAAAAATTTGCTTACAATGCCATGCTTTTCATCAAAAAATTCTTCATGAAAGAGGTCTTTTTCACGAGTTTTTGCCTCCTCTTCAGCCAAACCTTTTGCACAAGAGCCAACTTCTTTTAAACTTTCTGAGACCGACTTTTTATAAAACTCCATAACTCTCCTTCTATAAAACGATAAATGACACAATTGCAATTAAAACTAAATAAATGCTGAAATATTTTAAACTTGAACTTGTTGTCAGTTTTACCATCAGTTTGATTGATAATATTCCAACAATAAAGGCGAGAATAAAGGCAAGCATAAGACCAATTGGTGAGACTGCTATTGAAACATTTGTCTGTGCAATTTCAAAGATTTCCATAAAAAGCGACAACAAGATTATTGGCAAGCTCATGACAAATGAAAATCTTGTCGACTCTTTTTTGTCTACACCAGCAAAAAGTCCCGCACTTATTGTCGCACCTGAACGAGAAATCCCTGGAAAAATTGCCAGTCCCTGTGCTATGCCCATAAAAAGAGCCTCTCGAGAAGAAATTTGCTTGCCTGAAAAAGGGCATTGATTTTTCTTTTTTTCAGCAAAAAACAATAAAACCGCGCTTATCAAAAATGAAATTGCTAAAAATTTGCCCTCAAAAGAAAGTTTCGCAATGGGGAGAACAGTTAGCGCTATCAGGCAAGTTGGTATTGTGGCAATGATAAGATTTAACCCTTCTCTAGAAAAAGGGTGTCTTACGATATTCCAAATCTCCTTTCTAAAAACAATCACAACTGACAAAAGGGTTGCAATATGAAGAATAATTGAAACAAAAAGTGTTTCTTCAATTTTAAAAAGATTGCCAAATAAAACTAAATGCCCACTGGATGAAACAGGTAAAAATTCCGTCAACCCTTGCAATAGCCCTAAAAATGCAAGTGCTAAAATCTCCACAATCCCTCCTTTAAAAAACCAAATTGCATAATGTAATATACAAAAAAGGACAGACTTTTATGACAAGCTGTCCTTTTCTATTTTATTATTTTTTTTCTGCTTTTTATAATGGAAATAACCAAACCAATCAAAACAACACCAACGCCCACGCAAATGATTGTCAAATACCACCACTGCTGATTTGGTTGATAATAATAAAGTTTGATTTGGTTGTTCGAGGCAAGCTCTTCTTCACTTCTAATCCAAAAATGATGATATAACCCTAAACTTGAATATTCAATTTTATCAGCATTTGAATGAACTTTAGGCGAAGAAAGTGCGTATTCGTATATAAAGGAAGGATTATAGCTTTCTTCAACCACAATACCTGCAGATTGAGCAGAATTTAAATATAAACTTTTTAAATACTGACCAACTGTCATATCCAAAGAAGAAATTGTTTGATTAAAAATTATTTGTCCTTGAGAAGAGTGCGTTGTTATAAACTGCACACCTTCTTGATTTTCGCTTTCATTTTTATCTGAAGGATGATAATATAACCACGAGTTTATTGAAGTAAACAAAAATTGAAAGCCTAAAGCATTTGTGCTTGAATCTGACACCAAACTCACCTCAAGCCCTCCACCATCTCCAATCGCGTATTCAGGATTTGGATTTTGAAGATAAATCGCAGAATATGAGGCTATCATCAAGCTTTTTAGATGATTTATCTGAGACAGGAGCGAATTTTTGAAAGCTTGTATGGTTTGAGGGGCGGCGCCATTTTGAGCAAGCATTTGTTCGTCACATGAGAAGTAAAACCCTTGCAAAACAGCGCCACTTTGATATGAAATTGTTTGAATTTTAATAAAACTTTCCTCGCGTTCTGTCGCATAAGTGCTTTTTAAGCCAAGCCCAAAACATAAAACAGTCAAAATTGCCAACAAGATTATACTAATTTTTTTCATAAAATAGTTTATTCTGCTTTTCTAAATCTCATGCTACTTTTTTTGAAAGTATTGCGTTGTAGTTGTTGGCATTTTTTTCGACTATGATTGTGTATAAGCCAGTTGCAAAAGTCTGTCCATCAACAAGTTCGCTAAGTGCTGTAATGGTAAAACTTGAAGTGTCGCCAGAGCCGTATATTTTGCCTTTTTGGTTTACACTTCCGCCATAAATCGAAGTGATAATTGTTGATCCAGTAAGTTCGAAAAGCGTGTCAACTTGTCCACCTCGATAATAGTAGATAAGACCAGCACTTCCTGAAGATTGAGTAGAGCTGACAGAACCACCATTGAAGATATGGCTTACTGTTCCATTATTGTAACCTACAACCCCTCCTATACGGCTGTTGAAAGCGCTGTTTCCTGAGGCAGAAATGCTCGCATTGTTTCCTGAGGCGATAACACTGCCGTTATTTTCATAAACAATGCCACCCACATAAATATTTTGCCCTTCTCGGCGAACGCTTATGCTTATGTTTCTATTATTTTGAGCGCCTATGATTTGACCACCACTTTCATTTTTAAGCACAATTGCACCAAACATAAGATTTAATGTAGAAGAATTTTGTGTTTCTATAATTATTGAATCATTTGGAGAGTCTTCTTCTGCGTCGTGAGAGCTTTTAACCATATTTTGAGAGTCTTCAACTATTCCACTGTTGAAAGCGATAAGTCCGCCAATTGCAAGAGAAGAAATTGATTTTCCAAAAGTGCTTTCAAGTTTTACTAAGCTGACAGATGAAACCGTTCCAAAGTTTTCAGTAGCAAGGCCACTTAAAACTGTTGGTTTATAATTTTGTTTTTCTTCTGTTGGCTGAGTATTTTCTGTTCCTTTTGCTCCTGTCAAGTCATGTGAAATTGCAATGTTCATATTCTTCACAATTGCACCTTTATTTATTGTTTTTATCAAGCTTTGTGAGAAGTTGAAGGCAATTGAATGGTCTTCTTCTGTTGAAATCTTTTTGTCGATAGTCACATTTTCAAAGTTTTCTTTTGCAAAGTTGACAGTGATTGTATGTCCATTCCCATCAAGTGAGCCATAGAAGTTTTCAAGGAAAAAGTCTTCATCATCAAGAGTAAATTCAATGTCTTTATTAAGCGCAAAGTATACAGTTTCATCTGGGTTGTCGCGCGTCTTGATATTTGTAAAGTTATCTCCGTTTTCAATAATATAAGGGTCTTCTGCTGTTCCTAAGCCACTAGCGAACAATCTAAAGTCAATTGGGTTGTCAATGCTTATAGAGATGGTTCCGTAAAGCTCAAGCATGTCTGTTGTAAAAATTTCTCTTCCATATATTTCCACTTTTACAATCAAATTTTGCACTTTTGGTTGATAATAGTATTGTTTATACTGTTCTTCTTCAGTGGAAATTTGTTCATAATTTTTGATCACTTGCGTTTCTGTAACACCATTCTCATATGTGAGTTTTATTATAAACTCATAATCTTGACTTACATCATAATCTTGACTATGCCTAATGTTCCAAACCAGTCGAACATTCTCGCGGTCAACTATAAATTCAACCATAGGGTTATTTTCTTCATCTGTTGGTTGAACAAACTGAGTGATAGAAATTGAATAAGGTTGACTGGTCAATAAGTTTGTAGTGCCTGATTTTGCTTTAACAGTCATGGTCACAGTTTGATCTACAAGAAGATTTGCATTTGAAATCATCATATTGGCGCTGTTTAAAACAGTAGGCATAGAGCAGTCTACAACAATTTCATACATGTCATTTGCAAATGAATACTTATTATTGTCAAAATATGACTTAAGCGAAAGTGAATTGACATGATCGTCCGTAGTAAAGTCGTGCAATATATCGCTCTTAGTTACTGCTGGCAATTTGTAAACTGATTTTGAAGAGAGTGGGTCTGATTTGATTGCGGTAGGTGTATACGCATAAATTTTGATACTAAATGATGTTGGTTTAGCATATGATTGA
The DNA here is from genome assembly GCA_944363385.1 of uncultured Clostridia bacterium. Taxonomy (GTDB): domain Bacteria; phylum Bacillota; class Clostridia; order Christensenellales; family UBA1242; genus Caccovivens. The sequence goes on along the minus strand of CALVUB010000008.1, from coordinate 9,916 downwards.
CTTACAATTTCAATGAAGTAAACATCAACTTTATCTTCACCTTCACCAATTTGACCAGTTTTTACAGTATAAGCTGTGCTGTTTAAAATTTCTGTTTGACCGCTCGACCAAGTAAGTTCGATGGCAAACCTCAAGTTTTCTTGCGTTCTTTTTATCGCAAACTTGCCATCATAAACTTGCTCGTCAAGCGCAAATTCTGGCATGTTTTGTTTTGAAACATGCTTTAAGGTGGTTGGCGCCGAGAACAACACATGAGCTTTATTGTTGAAACTTACTGGGCTTGCAATATCGATAAAACCACCTTCAATAAGTTCAGTTCCACCTTCCGACAAAGTCCCTGCGTAAACATAAACGGTAAAATTAAAGTATCTTCCATCGCCCTGAGTTGAGATATAGTCAATTTCAGCAGTGTCAAAATGATTGTTTAAAGTGAAAAATTCTCGTTTGTCAAAACTTTGTGAATCATCAAGATATTCAACCACAACCTTATAGACTATTTCAACTTTATCAGCAAGTTTGGTTTTAAGTTCAACTTCATCCCAAACTAAATTTCCGCTTTGAATTTTCAAGTTTTCAACTGCTGGCAGGGTTTCAACTGATATTGATGAGGTGTTTGAAGCAAGCACAATATTGTTATTGATAACTTTTTCAAATTGATAAACTACCCCTTTGTAATCCTCAATCTCAAACTGCGAACCTAATGAGGTTGAAGGCAAAAATTTTACATAATTAAGTCCGCTTATATCATTTTCATTATGAGCAAATTTAAGTTGGTTAAATCCTTCTTTACCATAAAATTCTGCAGTAGAGGTGATGTTTAGCTTTAACGCATTGTTTTGCAGTTGATACTTAAATGGTCCATGTCCGCTATCAGAGCTGTTGGCTGAAATTTGAAGAGTGTTTGATGTTGTGGTAAGTGTTGGCACATTAAGTTTATAAAGGTTTAAAATTCCATAAGAAACACTTGGAAGTTTTAAGATGTTTCTAACATTGTTTATCTGCCCCATAACATTAAAGATGACATAGTCATATCTTCCTGCAACTGTCAGGTAATCATTTAGCACAACTCGGCCGTAATTGTCGGCTTCAGCTTGAATTATCTCCTCTTGAATTTCATCGCCTGAGGTATATTGCCTGCGATAACGTATTAAAATGTCGCTTCCAATTTCGTTGCCAGAAGTGGTGATTGTAAACACGCCATCTGCAAAATTGAGATTGTTCTGCTCAATGCTAAGGAAAATCAAATCCAGTTGCTCGCTTTTTCCATAACAAGAATTGTTGTTTCCAACCGCATAGATATAAACATAATATTGATTTGTCTTGTCAATCAAATATTCTTCACCCTTAGTAATCTCGCCAAGAGCTGTAAAATTTATGGTAAAAGTATTTTGGTCTCCACTAATCACGCCTTCTAGCCTATCTTCACCGTTGTACATAGACCATGAAGAGTTGCCATACGAAAGCTCAAAGCGATAAATATTTTCTTGATTTTTTTGACTTCTAAACAGCATGATATAATCAGTGGCCAATTTTAAATCTCCATTGTTGTCAACAATTTCGCGTACCTGATAGCTGGCATTGTAAATTTCTTTTCCCTTCTCCTCGTCATAAGTGTTAAAAAGGGTCATTGTAGGAGAAGCTGAAACATAGATTAATTTTTCGACTGAAGGGTCAGAGTCAATAAAGTCATCGCTAGGGTCTGATGCTGTTTGAACAACTGAAACCTTATAGAAACCATTTGGAATTGTTTTTCCAAAATCATCAAAAATTATTTTGCCGTCACTTATCCCTTGCGCCATATCTTTGATATGGTTATAGAAATTCTGCAAGCTTCTGAAAATCTCCTGGCTTGCATTTCCTCCTGAAGTGATATAATCGTCAAGTCTTTGTAAGAACGTCGTTTTTCCTTCAGTGCTTATAACTTCAAAATTTAAAAGCAAATTCATCGGATTGACTGTTGCAACATATTTTTTACCTGTGCTTGTTTGCCCTTTTGAATCTGTCTCTTCAAAAATAAGTTTTACTGTTTGATCGTGAACTGTGTTTGTTTTGAAGGTAAAGATGTCATCAAATCCCGCATTACCTATGTCCACGAAGTTTTCTGCAAGGTCGTTGTTAACCTTTGAGTAGAACACTTGCACAAGGTCAAGCTCCTTATCAATGTCACCGCTTGAATTATTGATATCAAACACAATTCTTCCATTTTCGAGCGTAACCCCTTTTGTCTGTGCATATTTTTGCGCTGTAAATATTTCTGAAAGGTCTGAAGCTACTACGTCTTCGTTTTGAGAAATTGCTTGAATGGTTATGCTGTACTGACCACTTGCCAAAGCAATTTGCCTTAAATCGTATTTAAATGAAGTTGTTGTAATTCTCTGCACATTTTCTTCTGCCTCGGTTGCCCAAATTGAAATTATATAACTTGATGGAGTTGTTCCTTCTGGGGTGTTTCCTTGGCTCCATGTCCATGAAATTGCACTGTTTGCAATATCTTCACCACTGATGACATTTAATTTTCTAAAAGAAAAAGTTTTGGTTTGATAGATGTATATGCTATCATTCTCATGGGCTACTCGACAAATATTAACAGTAAAACTTCCACTAGGCCATTTCTCTAAAAGCGAGTTGATGTTTAGTGCATAAGAAGGATAAACATTTTGGTCGCGCTCGTCACCATAATTTGGCGAAGCTTGTTTAAATGAATTTGAATTTGCGTCCCAGTAACCAGCAATAAACCTTTCATCATTAATAGGAGAGATGATTGAGCCCGCGCTTTTATCGTATAGCATTATCGAAATACGCAAACCGCTTGTTGTCAAATTTGTTTCTGGAGCAAGTTCTTTTATAATGATATAATCGGCTGTCAGATTTTGCCTATATTTAAACACTGTGCCATTTTCTTCCAACTTAAACCTTAATTGGTAGTCAACAAAATCTGAATTAAGCGAACCAGACAATCTGTTTGCAAAAGCAATTTGGTATGTTCCTTCTTGCTTAATTCCTAAAACATTTACAATTCCTTGAAGAGAATAAGTGTAAGTAAAGTCATTATCACTATCTTTTGCCGGTTTAAAGGAATAATATCTACCATTTTCACTCTGAACAACAAATTCAATATTTGAGTCGCCCATAGCACTACTTGTCAAATGGAAAGTTAATTGTCCAACGAGTGAAGTTTCAATTTCTGAAATTGGAGCAAGTTTATTTTTGGAAATTTTTGTGCTTGAAAGGCTTGATAACATGCTGTGGTCAGAATCAATCACCAAAAGTTCCAGCTCAACCAACCCGCTTATGCCTTCAATAAAACTGCTTATATCAATTTCTTGAACTTGCGAAGTGATTTGATAGCTCTCATATTTGATAGTTTGAGATGTAATGCTAAGTTTTAACAACAAAGTGTCTTCTCTGTATTGTCCGAGGGTGACTTTTAAATTGCCGTACGCGCTTAAATCGGCGCTTGCTATATTGCTGTTTCTTGAAATGGTAAATTCTGTTAAATCCGAAATAATCTTGTTTTGCTGTTTTGCACGAAGATAAATTTTATTTTCCCCTTCTTCAGTAAGCAACTTTGATGAGACAGAAAGTGTGAAAGTTGTGCCAGAAAGAGTTATTGAACAATCTGCGTAAGAAGCAGAAGGTTTAAGATTTTCAAAGACAGGCTGAGAGGTTGAATTTACGTACACATCAAATACCGCCTCGCCTTTCCAAATATTTTCAAAATCTATTTTAACAATACTATCAAGCTCTTTTTCAATCAAGTCTTTAGACGGGCCCAACTCAACCGAAATCTTTCCATTTTCCACTTCTTGCACTTTTTCAGTTGAAAAGCTTTGCTGAGCCTTCCCAAAACTAACATTTCCAGGCAACTCAACCACGCATGGATACAGTGAAGAAGTAATCAAAATTGAAACTTGCCCAGAGTCAAACACTGCATTTGTCAAAGCTTCAAGCTCGTCAAGCGAAATAGAAGTTTTTTCATAAGACTTAATTTCAAAAACAGTGCCGTTTACGCTGATAGTTATATCGTAATAAACAACCTCGCTTTGCCAATTTTGATAAGGACTTTGCCAAACAATTTGGTTATTTGAAATTTCGCCATTTAGCAAGTTTTCAGAAATGTCGGTAAGCGATAATGTGAAAGTGTCTGAGTTTACATAATACACCTGTGCATTCTCAGTGTTTGAGGCAATAAATTGAATTGTTAAAGCAAATGTTTTTTCTTCAAATGTGGACAAATCAATCGTTATGGTTGATGAGCCTGTCAAGTAGTCAATCTCTTCATTATTGACCAAAACTTTGGCGATTCTACCCACATCTGAAGCTTTTGTTATATTTAAAGCAACCTGCCAATTTCCGTTATCGTTTACAAGAGTGGCTTGTTGTAAAGCACTAAGTTTTGCTATTGTCACCTTATTTGATGAAGAAGAGTTGAGATAGCTTGAATTTTTAGCCACGATTGAGAAAATCATATTTTCTTTTGTCAGGTCTTTGCCATTTAGCACTTGATCTAAATATACACTTGTTGCGGTATAATCCTTTTTTACCAAATCATTGCCGTTATAAATATCATAAACTGTGCCAGTTGCAACCGCCTCCCAACTTAAAAGCTTTTGGCTGTCAAAAACATCAAAAGAGAGCGATGTTGACGCAAGCTTATCAATAGAAAGTTCTGTTTGTGCAGTTTGGGTTGTTGCTGGAGCAGATTGAAGGTAAAGAATTCCATCTTCTGTATAAGGCTTGACATAAGCATAAGCTTTAACTTTTATGCCTGAAGCCTGAGCAAACTCGTTTGCAAAAGATTGGTTTGTCAAAAGCTGATCAATCTTGTCTTGAAGATTGAAAGTTTGATTGCTATCTTGGGTGAAAAACCTTATCATTCTAGTTCCACTAGCGACTTGAAGCTCAATCTCTACAAAATATTTTTGCGTGTTTCCATTGCTATCGGCAAGCAAAAGTTTCCCATTTTCAAAAGTAAGATTTTTAGGACTTGCAAGCCTGTTTACTGTAATGATGGTCGGCGCGCTGTTTAAATAATAACTGTTGCCTTCTTGTGCTTTTGCAATAGCCGAAATAGAAATGGTAAAACTTTCACCTCTATCAATAAGATTGATTTGTGCTTGGTTGTCTTTGTTTGCCTTTTCTCCATTTACAAGAATATCAAAATGGTCAACATAGATATCATCAAGACCGCTTGAAACAGCAAAGTTCTCTGAAATCTTTTTGCCATATTCTCCTTCAATTCCAAATAAGGCAAAGCTATCATACTCTTCTTCGATTTGATAAGACGGCTGACATATTCTGACTATCTCAATTTGCGATGGCTCTGACTCCGTGTGAAGAGCTGAGTCAAACCTGTTGCCTGCACTTGCCTTAACTGTTAAAATATAAGTTTTTTCTTGAGAGAAATCTTGACCAATAAGCTTACGCGTATAGCTTTCTTGGTCTTGCAAATTGTCAAACGAGTCAATTTCTTGTCCGTCAAGAAAAATAGCATAGTGGCTTGCATATTCAACGTTTGATATTTCAATGCTATACTGCCCCTGATTGTCGATAAATTTTACTTGTGGAGAATTAATCTGCTCATACACCAAGAAATTATCCTCTAAAATTTTGCTTGAAAGAGCAAAATCGCTGTCTAAGTAAACATTTGTATCACTGCTTTTTGCAACAACTTGAATCGCATAATATCCAAAAGGCAAAGCCTCTTTTAAGCAAGTTTGTTCAGTGTTTTCAGTCAAATAAAATTCTGCAGTATCTCCTGTGCTGTCTGTTTTGTAAATGGAGTATTGATAAACCGCGCCTTCAATTTTATTCCAAGAATATTGTCCATTTTCGGCTGGAGCTGTTGTAGGAACATCTAAAATATTTAAAACCTTATGTCCATAAGAATTTATGCTAAGACCATCTGCTCTAAAAGCCTCAATAGTTATTTGATAAGCGTTATCTTCATTTGGGGCGATATCTTTAAGGCTTTCAAATTTTATCACTGTGTTGTGCGTGCCTATATCAAAAGTAAAATCTTCTATTTGCTCGTCATTAATGAAAAGTTTAAAACTGTCAGCAAACTGGACATTTTCAAATGTCAAAACTGACAAGTTTTTATTTTCTTCGTCAAAAGCATGAGAAATACTTGAAATGTCGCTTAAAAGATAAACGTTTTGCACAAAAGAGTCTGAGTTTATCACGCGATTTGTTCTTATTTTCCCTTCAGTAAAATATGCAACACCTGTATCAGAACTTTCTTGCGCTGATGGAAGAGCATAAATTTCAATCAAATTTTGACCTTCAAAAAAATCGGATGCGCTGAAAACTACTTGATTTGTTTGATCAAGCTTTACAATTTTTTCTTTCTGTCCCACAACAATCTTATAGGTTCTCACATAACCATTGTCGCCTTCGCTAAGATTTATTGTAACGCTCTGTCCATCATAAATAAGTTCTGGCTGTGGCATGGACAGTTTTGCAAAAGTAAAGGACTGACCACTTGCGCTATTTAAATAAAGCCCCCCATTCGCCTTTCCACCAAGTGTTTGAAGAGAGATATTGTAAATGCCTGCACCGAGATGGTCAAGTTGTTCACGTTGCCCACTTTGAATCACCTTTTGACCGCTTATTTTGCCATCAAGGCTTGACCAATACAAAATATAGCCATTCACATTTTGAGCGTCATTTGCATTATCATTTACAACAAGATAACCATCCGACCCATTATATCTATAACTTGGATTTGTGGCTAAAAGTTTTTGTAATTTGTAAGAAGAAGTTGTTTGCATAAGCTGGTCAAAGGCATCTTTTGCTACAATTTGAACAGTGATTTCTCTACCATTTGCAAATCTAGAAAAATCATAAGTTAAACTTGAAGTGGAAAGAGGTTTTTGATTGACTTTAAAATCGTTTATAATAACATCGTAAACTGCATTTTGAGTATGGTTCCATAAAAGCGTTGCCTGCTCGTCTAGATATCTCTGAGAAACCTGAATATTAAGTCCCTCCACAACGCTAACAAAATCATATACAATTGTTTGTGTCGGCGATTTTTCGGACGCTAGCACATTTTGCTCCTCATTGGCAAGTGCTTGAATGCTCACCTGATACCGCCCAAAATCTAAATCATTTGACGCAAAGCTAAACGAGTTTGTTGAAACTTGATATTGCCTGGTGTTGTCAATATAAACTGTATAACCTTGTGCTTTTACAATCTCGTCACCATTTGATATAAAACTCTCCTCCCAAGAAAGCTCTCCCTCAGAAGAGATGCTCAAATTTTGCGGATAGGCAAATTTAAAGTTTACGCTTACAAGACAGCTTGCGATTGTTTCTTTCTCACTTTTTACCAAAACTAAAGTCGAGCCACTTTTTGTTGCTGTCAAGCGATTTTCTGATAGAGACAAAATCCCTTCGTTTGAAAATTTAATTGAAACTTCTTCAAGCGTTGTGCCGGTAAGCGAAAGCTCTTGTGATAAATCGAGGACGTCTCCAAGGTTTAATGTGTAGCTTTCTTGCTTAAATTTGCCATAAACAGACGCTGGTTGAACACAAGCGCTCAGCCCAAACAAAACACAAACAGCAAGAATGAAAAGTGTTATGTATTTTTTCAAAAAAACCTCCTCTTTTGCAAGAGCTTTTTATTTTGGTATATTTAATATTTACATATTAACACTTTTTACAACCAATTTGCAAACGATTATAGAAAAAATTAAAAATTTACAAAAAACAAATATTCATAAATCATTAAAAATATCTGAAAAATAATAGATAATTTAGCATCCTTTTATTAGATTGAGGACTTTTTTATAGGTTTTATTTGCTTTATGCGAAAAGGAAAGTAATTAAAAAAGGTGATAAAATTTTGGGGCGCTAAAAAATTCTTTTTGTGATAAATATTGAAATACTGGTGAGATTTTATTGATTTTTAAATAAAAACAATGCAATCTTTGGTATTTTTCCTTAAATTTTTCGTTAATAATATTTTTTCCATACTTTCCATCCCCAATAATTGGATGCCCTAGATGTGCTAGTTGCGCTCTTATTTGGTGAGTTCTGCCAGTGAGAAGTTCACATTCCACAATGCTGGAATCACCATCGTTTGCGCGCGTTTTAAATATAGTTTCAATTCGTTTGGAATTTTTAATCGGTCTGTCAAAAATCTTAACAAGGCCTATTTTTTCATCTTTTACAAGAAAGGCTGTTTCTTTCTGTCCTTGAAAATTTGTCCGCCCGTAAACTTGGGCGATATATTTTTTTGATATCCATTTTTTCTTGAAACATTCAAGAAGTGCCTTCTTGCTCTCAACATTTTTAGCAAGCAAAACAAGCCCTGTTGTGTTTCGGTCAAGTCGATGTACAGCAAAAGCAGAAAATTGACTAGCCAACCCCTGCTCTCCTTCAATCTCTTGATTAACATTTTTCTCTACCACCAAAATATTTTCATCTTGATAGACAATGTTTGCTTTTGACTGCTTTATTTCAGGCAAAAAGATTTCAATTTTATCTTCTTCTTTCACCTGCACATTAGCTTTAGTGCGCTCGCCATTGATCTTTACATCTTTGTTTCGAAGTGCTTTAAAGATTTCGTTATAACGAAATCCTTCGCTTTCAAGCAAATCGGATAACTTGCAATTTTGCCTTGCAACAAATTTAAACTTTCTCATGATTATATTTTACAACAAAAAATAGTCTAGCTGTTAGTATTTTTTGAAAATTTGTTTAATAAAATATAAAAAACTTGTAAGGAGTGATTATGAAAGAATGTTTATCTCTTGAAAATTATGAAAAGTTGGAACTGCAAGGTGCAAAAAAAGTGATAAGCGCGACTGCTAGTCAAGTGGCAATTGAAACTGAAAATAAAACCGTTGTTGTAACAGGCTCAAATCTTGAAGTGACCAAACTTGACTTAGACAATCATGTTGTTTGGATAAATGGAAGCATAAACAACTTAAAATTTTCTTTGTCTGGCACAAAAAAACCAACGCTTCTCAAAAGGATATTTAAGTAATGCTCTATCCTTCGCTTAATCAACCAATCGTTTTTGTCGTTTTATTTTGTGGCGGTATTTTGGCTGGGACAACTTTTCTTTTATGCATTCTTTGCGTCAAAAACTTAAAAAAGCATAAATTTTTGGCACAAATTTGTTATTTTTTCTTCATTTTTATTTATTTTTTTATTTTTAATTCTTTCAATTTTTTTGCAAATTATGGACAATTTAGGTTGTTTACCATCCTTTCATTTTTGCTGGGAATGGCAAGCTTTGATTTTTTTACAAAATTTTTGTGGACAAAAAGCAAAGAGAAGTGGTATAATTTAAAAGATGAAAGAAAAACAAAAAAAGAACAAAAAGCAAAAGATTAAAAACATTTTGATTTATGGCGGAGCAGTCTTGCTTATTCTTTTTGTTGTGATAACTTGCATAGTTATAAACTGGCAAAAAAACAAACTTAATGATATAAATGATGCCAACGAGGACATTTCAAAGCAAGAAATTGTAAAAATTTTATAATTTTTTGAAAAAATTGTTGACTTATTGATTTAAATTTGATAAGATAGCAATGCAGTCTTGAAATAGATTGCCAAGTGTTTGAGCAAAATCAAACACTTGTTCCATCCCTCTTCTTTTAAAATTAAGAGACTTCGGTTGACTTGCCTAAGTCAAAAGTTAACTAATTATGCCCAAGCTGTCTTGGTGGAGCGCGGGCTGATCGCCAAGGACTGAAAGTCCTGCGTATGGAGCGCAAGCGGAATTAAACCGATAAGGTTAACCGCCGAGCGCGAAAAACAACTTAATATATGCCCAAGCTGTCTTGGTGGAGCGCGGGCTGATCGCCAAGGACTGAAAGTCCTGCGTATGAAGCGCAAGCGGAATTAAACCGATAAGGTTAACCGCCGAGCGCGAAAAACAACTTAATATATGCCCCAATAG
>CALVUB010000007.1 GCA_944363385.1 uncultured Clostridia bacterium | reverse complement strand
CAATTTGTTCAGTAACCTGTTTCCTTTTTTCTGTTTTATAGTATTGAAGTTTTTCTTCAAGTTCTTTTTTCCCTTCTGGTGTAAGATAATGTTTTTCCATGTCCATCTCCTTTTAGTTGACAAGCGTGCAGAATGTATTATACACAAATAAAAAAAATAGTCAACTTAATTTTGTGTTAATTTGAATTTTTTTGTTTTAATAGAAAATACTATATGCATAGAGGTGTCAAATGTTTACAATAATTTCCTTTCTATTGTCAACAATTGGTTGTATAAACTGGCTTATGATAGGGCTTTTTCAATATGATTTTATTGCTGGAATATTTGGTTTTCAGGCAAGCATATTGTCAAGAGTATTCTATATTTTGTTTGGACTTGCCAGCCTTGTGCTTGTCTTTAAACTTATAAAAGGCAAAGGCTCAATCGCTGTTTTTTCAAGAAGAAACAAAAAAAATCTTGAAAATAATCTTGAAAAAGCGAGTGCAAAACTGTCTGTTGAGGCAGGAGAAGAGCTTACTGGCGAGAAAAACAAAAACTATGAAAATGATAGAAATTTTGAAAAAGAAGAAAAGCAAAATTATCTTTTAGATAATGAAAAAAGAGAACGCGATTTTGATGGCTTTGACAGCCATTACAGGAAGTGAGATATGCTTCGCCACCTTCCTCTTTTTGTAATTTTTACCATAATTCTTGGTTCTATGTTTGCCATCTTATTTTTTAATATTTTATAGTTTCATAGTGCATTTATTTATGATATTTTGCACCACTATTAATCATGAATGCTCGATAAACTTGTTCAAGCAAGATTATTCTGGCAAGATTGTGAGGATAAGTTGCCTTGCCAAAAGAAATATGGTTTGTTATTTTGCTTTTAACCTCCTCACTCACGCCATGAGAGCTTCCAATCACAAAAGTGATTTGGCTGTTTTCAAGTTGGACATTTTTAAGCTCAGTTGCAAGTTCTTCGCTTGAAAACTCTTTACCGTCAATGGCAAGAAGATACGGCTTGCCTTTGATATGGCTCAAAATATTTTTGCCCTCAGCCTGCAAAATTTTGTCAACTTCACCCACCGCCTCATCAACTTCGTATACATTAAAATTGCAAAACCGAGACAGTCTTTTTCTATATTCTTTATCAGCCTCTTGCCAAAATTTTTCCTTCAGCGAGCCAACACAGACAAGATTTATTGTTAGCATTATAATAACCCCCAAACAAAAGTAAAAATCGTTACGCCAGCTGTGATTATAAAAATTCCAGCAAGCAGAAACTTTGCAAACAAACTTGTTTTGGCATGTGGCTCGTTCAGCGTCTGTTTTTCAAGGTTTGACATCAGCCCAAGCTCTACATTGTTTTGTTTGTAAAGTTTATCAAATTCTTCAAATGAAATTGAGTTAGGTTGCATCCTTACCTCTTTGCTCATGATTTCAAGCTCTTTCAGATAGTTTTCTTTTTGGATTTGCCTGATAAGCCTCTCTTGCAAGTTCGCCATATTCTTTACCGTTGTTTCTCTAAAAAGCATTTTTATTAAAATTTTTAATAGAAATGCAAGCCCAACCACAAACACAGCTATAAGCAAAAAACCAAGAATAAAAGACCGTTGAAGCACCGCATTAAAGCCATTGATAATCTTTTCAAAACCCAAATTGTTAAAAGAAGAATAGCCAGCAAAGGTTGAGAGAAAGTTGTTCATAAAATGTATTAGCATTGCAGGATAAATTGAGTCGCAGATAAGCGCAAGATAGCCAACTAAAATCCCAATAAGAGTGGCATAAAAAAATTGGTCAATATTCATGTGCATAAGTCCAAACAACAAGGATGACATAATAAGCGCAAATCTTTGTCCATGACCTGAAAGCCCTTTCAATAAAAGTCCGCGATGGGCAGTCTCTTCACAAATGCCAGGCAGGACGGCAGAGACAAGCACATTAACAAGAAAAAGCCAAAAAGGATAGGAAGAAGGAGTGATGGAAGATGAGGTTGAGCTGTAACCAAAAAACGCAAGCAAGACATTGAAAAAGGTTGCAACAAAAACATTTAAAAAATAAACAATCACACCAATTCCGATTGATATCAACACCGCTTTTGCAGAAATTTTTTTATAGCCAAAAAACTTGAAAGTGTCACGAAGTTTATTTTTTGTAAGTGCATTAAAAAGAAAAACCGACAAAGCAAAAAGAATGACAATTTGAGTTATGACATTAAAAAGATAGTCAAAACTGTCACCTAAACCTTTAAAAACACCGAAAGCATAAAGCATTCGATTTATTGCAAAAACAAGCACAATAATGAAATAACATACAATACTTTTGGTTGATAATTTTTGTTTTACAGACATAATGCTCCTAACTTAGTGAAATCGGAAAAGAGAAACCAAACAAAATTTTTTCCTATGCAATATTAATATTTTATAAAAGCCAATAAAATGACAACGCTTTATCTTATACAAACAGAGCCACAAGATTGAAAAGGAAAATCACTCCAGAAAGGGCTAGCGATACCCATAAAAACAGCGACATCTTGCCTTCTTTTTTCTCAACTGTCGTTTTGCTTTGGTGCTTGAAAACAAATCTATCCAGAAGATAGACAATCACAAAAACAAGGCAAGCAAGCACAATCGCCAAAATGATGCTCCACCACTCTACTGGCAACTTTAGCGCCTCAGTCCCCAAAAGATAAGTCAAAAGCAAAGTCAAAAAGTTGTTGGTAAAATGCACAATCATGCAAGGAATAATTGAGTTAGTTCTCAATTTAATCCAGCCAAGAATAAGACCAAGAAGGAAGGGATAAATAAGCTGTTGCACGCTTCCATGCATAAGCGCAAACATAAGTGCCGCCAAGGCTATGCTTGCGTAGTCATTAAATTTTGTGCGCAAGCCGTTTAAAATCATGCCTCTAAACACAATCTCTTCAACAATGGCTGGCGTTATTGCACTTGTAAAAGTGTAAAGAGCAAAAAGTCCAAAACTTGTGATAGAAAGTTCTTTAAGCTCGATGCCAATAGTAACCCAAAGCTCATCAAAAAGAGAAATAAGTTGCTGAAGTCCAAATAAAGAAATTACGCCAATTGCAAAAGCGATAACATAATTTTTCCACCCTATTTTAAAATCAAACCCAATTGTTTTGTTGTCAATCTTACAAACTTTATTGTAAATTAAATAAACGCCTATAAATGAAATTGCACTCAAAAATGAATTAACAGCTTGAAACCAAACAGAATTTATCTCAGTCTGAGGGTTACCTCCAACTGCTGCAATGATAGCGCTTCCAATCAAAAAAACAAGAAGGGACACAAGCACAGGCACAAGCAAACTTATAATAAAAACTTTGCCACTGTCATCTTCAGTATAAAAATTTCGTTTTTCAAAGACTTTTATCTCTTTATTTTCTAAATCTTTATTTTTCATTCTTCAATTATACAACAATAAAGTCAAAAAAACAACAAATATGCTTTACTTTAGCAACATTTTTTTATAAAATTAAGGTATGAAAAATTTTATGGAAGAGGCGCTTAAAGAAGCCCAAAAAGCCCTTAAAGAAGATGAAGTGCCAATTGGCGCTGTTGTAGTAAAGAATGGCAAAATTATCTCACGCGGGCAAAATTGTCGCGAAAAAAGCCAAAATGCATTAAAGCACGCAGAAATTGTTGCAATTGGCAAGGCTTGCCGAAAACTCAAGTCTTGGCGACTTGAGGAGTGCGAACTTTATGTGACGCTTGAGCCTTGCCCTATGTGTGCAGGAGCGATTGCCAATGCCAGAATCAAAAAACTGGTTTTTGGCTGTCAAGAAAAAACTTCAGGCGAAAATTTATGCGAGCAAATTTTAAAAAGCAATCGTCTTAATCACCATACTGAGATAGAATTTGACCAAACTTATGAAGAAGAAATTTCTGCCATGCTAAGCAACTTTTTTCAAACAAAAAGGAAGAGATGACTCTTCCCTTTTTTATAGCAGTTTTAAAAGTTCTTCTTGAAATTCTTGTTCTGAAATTTTGCCTTCTTCTTTCATTTTACGAAGGGCTTGAATTTTCATTTCCTTCTCGCTCGGTGTGCCTTCAGGCGAAACATCGACAACATTTTTATCTTGTGGTTTTGCTTGTCTGTCTGGAAACACAAAAACCGAATCGTTGAAATAAATTGAAATTATCATCAAAATTGTTGAAACTGAAAAAAGGTTTAGGCAAATTGAAATGATAAGCGAGGTAACAAAATATCGATATCTTTCTCGAAAATGTTTGCCATTCCCCCACAAAGTGTAAATAAGCAAAATGACAGCTGTAAGCAAAAAGACAATGGCAATGATTTCATAAATCACATAGAAAAGCGCTGGTCTGATAGAGGCAGGTGTTTGAAAAAATGTTACCACATAAAATATATCGTAACTAATGCCAGCAAGCATGAAAATTGTTGAAATAATCAAGAGCCATTTTTTGGTGGTGTTCATAAATTACTCCTTTAAATAGTATAGTTAAAAATAAAAATTTAGTCAAATTATTTTGAATGTTTACATTTTTATTATATACTAATTTTATAAAAACAATAAGGAGAAATTTGATGAATATTGTAATCACTGGTGCGTCAAGCGGAATTGGCAAGGCGCTGAAAAATTTTTATAAAGAAAAAGGTGACATTGTGATTGGCATAAGCAGGTCTGATGATGACTATCCTTGCGATGTGACGGACAAGGCAAAACTAACCAAGGTTTTTGAAGAAATTGGTCAAAAGGTTGGAAAAATTGACATTCTTATAAATAATGCTGGCTTTGGTCTTTCTGGCGCAATTGAACTTACAAAAGAAGAGGAGCTAAAAAAAGAATATGAGGTCAATGTGATTGGCGCAACTTTTGTGCTTCAATGCGCCATACCGCTTATGGCAGAGCATGGCAAAATCATCAATATTTCGTCGGCCTGCGCCCTTTTCCCTTTGCCTTTTCGAGCTTTCTACTGCTCAAGCAAGTCGGCACTCAGCATGCTTAGTGATTGTTTGAGAATGGAGCTTAGCCAAACACAGATTCAAGTTACCGCCATCTGTCCTTGCGACATTAAGACTGAATTTACCAAAAACCGCGTAAAAAATTTTGCAACAAACGAGCGTTACAAAGAAGCCATAGCTCTTTCTGCAAAAAAAATAGACGAAGCGCAAGACAAAAGGATGAGCCTTGACAAAGCCATAAGAATTATAACCAAAATAATTGCCAAAAAACGCCTTAAGCCACAATATGTTATGGGAGCACGCAACAAAATGATGTGGCAGGTGCAGAAGTTTTTTCCAAAGCAAATGGTGCTGAAAGTGCTGACCAAAATCTTTTACAAGACAAAGTAAAAAAAATCCACAAAATTGTGGATTTTTTATTCGTGTTTTTCATCAGACCCAAGGTCACACAAAAACTGTCGTATGTTATTTCTAAGAAAGTCAAGCACTGGGTCGCTTTTAATAATTTTGTTATTTTTTCTTATATAATTTTCTATTTTATTGATCTCCTCTTCAGTTGGAGTGCCCTTATTATATAAAAGACCTTGATAATAATTGCGCAATACTTCACTAACATCGTTGATTTTATCAGCATCAATCTTTCGTTTTTTCTCAACCACAACACTGTCTTTTTCAGTAGGTTTCACTTCCTCAACTGCCACCTCTGCCACAGTTTCCTCCTTGACAGTTTTAGGTTCTTCAACCTCTTCTACAGGTTTTAAAACTTTAATGTCAGCGGTGTCAGCAGATTTTGAGTCGCCAGCAAACACTTTATCTTCCAATTGTTTGATCAAATTTTCATTTTGCTGTTTGATTTCTTTGTTCCTTTTTCGTTCTGCATCTTCTTGGCTTTTTCGCGCTTCTTCTAGTTTTTGTTTTCTTTCTTCTTTTTCTTGTTGTACTTTTTGATATTTCTCTTGCTTTGATTGTATTAGTTTCAAAGTCCGTGTTGCTTCGCTGACAATAGCCTTCTTTTCTTCCTCAGAGAGCTTATAAGAGATTCCCTCTATTTTTTTAATATAAATCCCTTTCACAGTTTTTGTAAGGGTGTTAACAAACTCATCATCAGAAAAGTGGTCTAATGGTATGGCAACGATTGAGGACATATCGTTTTTAACTTCTGTTAAATAGTCCTCCTTTTTTAATAACTTTGTTCGATATGGTGGAAGGGACTCAATTCCAATTCTATAAAAATCCTCATCTATTACATAGATGCGATTACCTATCTTGACTTCTGCTCTGCCATTATCGAAATCCCCTGCTTCATCATAGCCTTTGCCATGCAGTTTGAAATTTTTATCGACAAAATACCACTTGCCATTTTTCTTTACTCGGGCAAAACCTCCTTTAAAATGACCTACACCAGTATAGCCTTCGCCATGCAGTTTGAAATTTTCATTATCTACAAAATAGAATTTGCCACCTGTCAAAACCACAGCAAATCCCTCATGGAAATTATATGCATAATCATAACCTAACAATCTGCCATGATGTTTGAAATTTTTATCAACAAAATACCATTTGCCGCCTCGCTTTACTTTAGCAAAACCTTCGTGGAAATGACCTACATCATCATAGCCTTTGCCATGAAGTTTGAAATTTTTATCAACAAAATACCACTTGCCATTTTTCTTTACTGGAGCTAGATCTTCGTAAAAAGAGCATGCCTCATCAAATCTGCCATATTCTTTGAAATTTTTATCAACAAAACATTGCTGTACACCTTTGCTCTCGTTAAATTTCTCCACTACAGCAAAACCTTCACTAAAAGGCCATATATTTTTATACCCTTTACCATGCAGATTAAAGTCTTTATTATCAATATAATAGAATTTGCCTTCATTTTCTACTATGCCAAATCCTTCACTAAAATATTGTTTCTTCCCATCTATTTCTGTGGAGTTAATATTACTATACCCATTTCCATGTAGCTTGAAGTCTTTGTCAATATAATACCATTTGCCAGCTTTTCTCACTATGCCAAATCCTCCACAGAAGCCACATGCATAATCATAACCTTCGCCATTTTCGCCGTCATGTAGTTGGCATTTTTCTTCATCAACATAGTAATATTTGTTATCTATTTTTACTACAAAAAATCCTTCTTGGATATATCCTACCTCATCATACCCCCCATGAAGAAATCTATCTGAATCTTCCAAATAATACTTTCTTCCTTTCTTTACCGTTTTAACTATCATGTTCCCTCCTTTTTGTGGAAAAGTTTTGTGGATAACTTTTCCCTTTTAATCAATAATAATTCTATTATACCTCTCACCTCAATTTGTCAAGAGGTTTGGCTAAATTTGGTAAAAAGCTTTTTTTAAGAGGTTTTTAAAAACCACTTTTGTTTTTTACTTTTCTTCTTCATCAAGAATGGCAACTTCACAAACTTCAATAAGTTCGTCTGTGTCATTGACTCTAAGATACGTCTTTCCATCTCTTTCAACCAAGGTGAGGTCAGGACTTTCACTTTTATCTTCTACATAAGATCCTTCATCACTAGGATTTCTTCTAAATGGAAAGTTTGGGTTTGGGCATTTTTTAAATTTTTTACTCATATTTTTTCTCCTTTAATGTTATAAATTTACCATCAACCACACCTTTGCAAGCAAGTTAAGCTTCAGATAATACATTATAGATTTATTATAATTCAATATTATAATTTGTCAATACCTTTTTTAAATTTTATTGTGATTTTTTTATTTTACTTTTCTTAATCTAACAAATTGTAAAAAAGAGAAATCAAAATATTTAAAAAAATCGGGAAAATTTTTCCCGATTTTTTATTTTTCATTTTTAGTAATATGATATTCCTCATGCTTAGAAATTATAACTTTTCTGATCTCCTCAATATCTTGCGTAAGTTTTTGTCGAAAACTTTCAATCTCTGAGCGTGTTAATTTTTGTTGACAAAGACAGCTTATTTTTTTAACTATATAATTCGCTAGCACATCATAAAGTTTGATTGTAAAACCATCTGAAAATTTTTCTGAAGGAAAATATTTGATTTTATTGATATCTTTTTGTGCCAATTTGATATAATCAGCATCATTTTTAACAATAATATCACCAAAAAGATTTACTTCATATTCAATGCCATCTAAATTTCTTTTCAATTGTTTTTCTGCTTTAAGAAAATCTTAATTAATAAACATCTTCCTCTTTTAGCGTTTGAGCAGTTTTATCTTCAACTTCCACCACAAGAGCCTCTGTTGTCAGCATGGTCGCCGAAACTGAACATGCATTTTGAAGAGCTGAACGGGTCACTTTTGTAGGATCAACAATGCCCTTTTCAATCATGTCGCCATACTCACCCTTTAGCGCATCGTAGCCATAAGCCTTTTTGTCAATGTTTTGCATAATGTTGTTGACAACAACTCCGCCGTCAATTCCAGCATTGACAGCAATTTGTCTGATTGGCTCTTCAATTGCCCGAAGCACAATGCTTGCACCAGTTTTTTCATCACCATTCAAGGAGTTGATAAGCTCTTTGATTGCTCCAGCTGTTTTAAGAAGCGCAACGCCGCCACCTGGCACAATACCTTCTTCAGTTGCCGCTTTTGTGGCTGCCAAAGCATCTTCTATGCGCAGTTTTTTCTCTTTCATTTCCACTTCTGTTGCTGAACCCACTTTGATAACTGCAACTCCGCCAGAGAGTTTTGCAAGGCGTTCGTTGAGTTTTTCAAGTTCATATTCGCTGGTTTGTTCTTTTATTTGGTTTTTGATTTGCTTTACCCTCTCAGCAATCTTTTTTGCATTTCCAGCGCCATCCACAATGGTTGTGGCGTCTTTGTCAACCTTAACTGATTTTGCTCGTCCCAAAAGTTCAAGTGAAAGTTTTGAAAGGTCATAGCCAAGTTCTGATGAAATCACAGTTGCACCAGTAAGAATTGCAATATCTTCAAGCATAGCTTTTCTCTTATCACCAAATGAAGGCGCTTTGACAGCAACAGAATTAAAAGTTCCTCTAAGTTTGTTAAGCACAAGCGTGGTAAGTGCCTCGCCTTCCACATCATCGGCCACAATCAACAATTTTTCGCCCTGTTTTACAATTTGCTCAAGCAGTGGCAAAATTTCTTGAATATTTGAAATTTTTCTGTCAGTAAGCAAGATGTAAGGATTGTCAAGCTCGCAAATCATCTTTTCTGAATTTGTGCAGAAGTATGGCGAAAGATAACCGCGGTCAAACTGCATACCTTCAACAACAGAAAGTTCTGTTTTCATGGTTTGACTTTCTTCCACTGTGATAACGCCGTCTGAGCCAACCTTTTGCATTGCCTGAGCAATAAGCTCGCCGATTTCTTCATCCCCAGCAGAGATTGAAGCCACCTGTTTGATGGCAGTTGAATTTTCGACTGGTTTTGAGATTTCTTTTAAAACCTCAACAGCTTTGTCGCAAGCTTTGAAAATACCCTTTTTCAAAATGATAGGATTTGCGCCTGCTGCAAAGTTTTTCATGCCTTCTTTAACAATTGCCTGAGCAAGCACACAAGCAGTTGTTGTTCCGTCACCTGCAACATCATTGGTTTTTATTGAAACCTCTTTGATAAGCTCTGCCCCCATGTTTTCAAATGGGTCATCAAGGCTAATCTCTTTAGCAATGGTAACGCCGTCATTTGTGATAAGTGGCGAGCCATATTTTTTGCCTAGTACAACATTTCTTCCTTTTGGTCCAAGCGTGATTTTGACAATGTTTGAAAGTTTGTCAACCCCTTTTTCAAGTGCTTTTCGAGCTTGAGCGCCTTCAATAATTTTCTTTGCCATAACCCCTCCTTATTCAATAACTGCCAAAATATCACTTTGGCGCACAACAACATATTTTTTTTCGTCAACCGTGATTTCTGTGCCACTATACTTTGCATAAAGCACATTGTCACCCTCTTTAACAACAATCGAAACTTTTTTGCCATCAATTTCACCGCCTTCTCCAACAGCAACAACAGTTGCCATTTGAGATTTTTCTTGAGCGGCGGTTGGCAAAATAATTCCGCTTTTTGTTTCTGTTTCATTTTCCTTTGGCAGAAGAACAACTCTGTCAAACAAAGGTTTAATTTTCATACTCATCCTCCATTACCCTTTTATTATACAACTTTGCAGACAAATTGCAAAATAATTTAAGCCAAAATTGCCTCATAGTTTGCTATATTTTGTCATACATTAAAGTGATAACTTTTTAAAAGGAAAAAGTCAATAAGTTATGCCAAAAATAGCAAAAAATGTAAAAAAAATCTTGATAGGCATCATGATATGTCTGCTTTTTGTTGCGCTTTTGATTTGCGCAAATTTTCTTTCAATGCTTTTGATTTCACCAACTGAAAAAACCTCAACTTCTCTGTCTTCAAATTCTCTTTCAGTCTATGCGATTTCTCTTGCACGCTCACCTACAAATCTTGGCGCTGAAAGCTTGGCAAGTGATTATCGAAAAATTGGCAGTGGCGGTTTTGTGCTTGAACAAGAAGATGGTTTTTATGTGATAAGTTCAGCCTATCTAAACAAAAGTGATGCCGAGTTGGTCAGAAATAGTATTGAACAAAACCAAAACATTAAGGCATATGTTATAGAGTTTTCTGTCCCGCAAATATCAATTTCGCTAAGCCTTGACAGCGAAGAGAAAAAAGTTTTGCAAAAAGCTTTAAACGCACATGAAAATGCTTATCGATTGTTGTTTGACATTGCCCTAAGCCTTGACACCAATGTTTATAACGAAATCTCTGCACGCCTTGCAATCAATTCCGCCTTTTCAAACATAAACACCATTGTATCAGATTACAAAATTTTATTTGAAGAGATAGAAGGTTTAAAGGTGCTAACAAAAGCACTTGACAATCTTACAAACACCTTACAAAAATTGTGTAGCGGGATAACAATCACCTCTGGTCAAACGCTTTCTTCACTTGTAAAATATCGTTACTGTGAAATTTTGCAAGCCGACAAAGTTTTATGTGAAAAATTTGCTAAATCTTAATTTTTTAAGCTAATATTAAAAAATGCGCTTTTATAGCGCATATATTTTAAGCCTCTGCTTTGTCATCTGCTGGAACAGGAAGAGCCTCAACTTTCATAGAGTTAAGCGAAACTTCATATGCAATTTTGGTGGAAATTTCGCCATTTTCATATTGTTTTGAGTATTTTCTTGATTGAATTCTTCCCTCTCCACTTATTTTTGTGCCAATAGGCAAATCACGTACTGTGATAGCATTAGTTCCCCACAGTATGCAAGGAATATAGTCAGATTCATGGCTGAGAGGTCTGTTTACTGCAAGCAAAATCTCACAAATTTGTTTTTTGAAAGGTGTTTCTCTATAAACTGGCTGTTTGCAAATAAACCCTTGAAAATATACCTTGTTGTAATATCCATCTGTAGGCAAAATATCTTTGGCAAGGAAAAACAAAATGAGATGGCTTATTCCATTTTCTCGCTCATTTCTGCTTCTAAATTCTCCCTTTAAATTAAGCACTACACCCTCTCTAAGTGTTATACCCTTTCTCTCGACCAGTCTCTTTGGTATTTCAACTTGAATGGTATCTACCGCCCCTGAATATCTTGGACTGTTTAGCGTGCATGAATAGTAAAGTATTCCTCCTCTTTTTTTTATGTTGATTTGAGATATTTCTCCCTCCACGCGTGCAATGTTTGTTGGTTGTAAACTTTTTTCCATTGTTTTTTCTCCTTTTTTAGTTTAAGTGTTGCACTCCATTATTATCAATCGAATAATTTGAGTGATAAACAAGTTCTCCTATGCTGGTAACCGAATACCCCTCTTTTATCAATCTTTCAAGCACCATTCTAGTAGATTCCACCACATTATCGGCATTGTTATGCATCAAGATGATAGACCCATTTTGAACGCGACTTACCACTCTTGTGGTAACATCAACAGCCGACAAGCCTTTCCAATCAAGCGAATCAACATCCCATTGAATTGGGATAAGACCTCGTGATGAACATGCATTGATAAGACTGTTGTTATAAGAGCCATAAGGTGGTCGAAAAAGAGTGACCTCTCTGTTTGTTATGGCTTTGATTTTTTCAATTGAAATGTCAAGCTCTTTTGTTATGTTTTCTGAGCTGATTTTTGCCATGTCAGGATGAGTGTTTGAGTGCGTTCCAATCTCGAATCCATTTTGGTCAATAGCCTTAACCATTTCAGGATATTTATCCACCCAAAACCCCACAAGAAAGAAAGTTGCCCCTACATTAAATTCTTTGAGCACCGCCATAATTTCTTCCGTTTTGTCAGCACCCCAAGCAGCATCGTAAGAAATAGCAACTTGCTTGTTTTGCGTGTCCACCCTGTATACAGGCACAAGTCTGGTGCTATAGCCAAACCAAACTTGGGCACAAGATCCACCTTCAAAAGACACAGCCAGCAAAATAACTACCGCCACCATTGCAAGAAAAATTTTGATTGTTCTAGATTTGATAACACAAAATGGCATTGCAAACCTCACTTTTAATAATAAATATTTTCAAGATTTTAACAAACAAGAAAATTGCTAAATAATGTAGAAAACAACCAGAAATTGTCGAAAATCTTATACTTATTATATTTGTGCAAGTTTGAATTATACCTTTTATAACACAAAACTTGAAAAAAATCAACAAAAATCAACAAAAATGTTTCTTATAAGAAACCAAAATGTGCAGTGAGGCTGAGGGTTATACATAACTATGTGATGAACACAATTTATTGTGTATTTTGCGTTTAGCAAAATTAAAATTTAACTTGCTTAAATTTTAACATCACATAGGCAATATTATCGAAAGCCGAACTTGCTTGCAAGGGTGAGGCTGATGGTTATACATAACTATGTGATGAACACAATTTATTGTGTATTTTGCATTTAGCAAAATTAAAATTTAACTTGCTTAAATTTTAACATCACATAGGCAATATTTCCCAACTGTGAAAAATTGTTTTTTGATTATTTGATTTCCATTTGCAAGCCGATCAGTATACGGAATTTTTTTGGACTCAAGCGCCAAAATCTTAAGACCAAAATCGACAGCAATAACTGAGCCATCGCTTTCAGCACAAACAAAGCGCACCTCTTTTGACTGATTAAGATTAAAATATTTAAGGCCTTTTCTGTATCTAGTTCCCACTTGGAAAAGCGATGTTTTAATTTTTTTAACATAACCATTTTCTGTGATTGCTACAACACCGTCAAAAGTCATTTGACCTGCAAAAACAACTTTGTCGCCGTCATCAAGATTTATTCCTCGAACACCAGCGGAAATTCTACCCTGCAAAGGCACTTCTTCACTACTAAATGCCAAACTCATACCAAGGCGTGACAGCATCAAGATTGGCTTATCGTTTTTATATTCCACTCCTATCAAACTGTCACCTTCATTGACTTTTACTACTTGATAGAAAGACTTTGAAACTACAATGTCATCAGCACAAGATTTTTTCACCATTCCATCTCGCGTAAAGAAAAGCACCTGTTCATCCTTTTTATAAGTCAAAATTTTTATAGGAATTTCATCGGTGGCAACATTTTTATCGATTTGACTTAAACTTATGCCCTTATCTTTCCATTTACACTCTTTTATATCGCCAGCTCGAACCTTAATGCAGTTACCTTTGTTTGTGATGATAAACACATTCTCTTTGCCATCAACTTTTATAACTTGTCTATGCACATCTGTTATCACTGAGTTGTCAGACAACACCTTTTGACTCATAGAATAATTTTTTATCGGCACTCGCTTTATTGTGTTTCCTTCACTTACTGCCAAGATAACCTCTCCGCCCTCTATTTCATTTGGGTCTTTAACTTCTTCCACAACAATCTGACCATCTCGCAAAATTTTTGAGCGTCTCTTGTTGCCATAGGAGCGTTTTATTTCCAAAATTTCTTTTTTCACAACATCAAATTGTGCTTTTTTAGATGCAAGAATGCGCTCATATTCAGCAATCTTTGCTTTAAGTTCTTTAAGTTCTTCTTCAAGTTTGTTCACTTCCAAGTTTACAAGCCTTGCAAGGCGCATATCAAGAATTGCTTGAGCTTGGCGCTCGGACAAATTAAATCTATCCCGCAATCTTTGTTTGGCTTCGCTTGTGGTAGCCGATTTTTTTATGATTTTGATAACTTCGTCAATATTTTTGATTGCAATCAAAAGTCCTTCAACAATATGTGCGCGCTCTTTTGCCATGTTGAGGTCATATTTTGTTCTGCGCACTACGATTTCGCGCTGATAGTTTGCATAGTATGAGATAATATCCAAAAGCCCCATAAATTTTGGCTTTCCACCAGCTATTGCCACCATATTTATTGCATAAGACACTTGAAGATTGGTGGATTTATATAATTGTTCCAAAATTTTCTTGACATCTGCATCTTTTTTGAGACGAATAACCGCTCTCATACCAGTTCGGTCAGATTCATCTCGAATTTCACTGATTGAAGCAAGCTTGTCTTTGTTTTGCTCTTTGAGTTCAGCAATTTTTTGAAGCAAAAGCGCCTTATTGACTTGATAAGGTAGTTCTGTGATTACAAGTGTGATTTTGTCACCTTGTTTTTCAACTTCCACCTTAGAGCGAATAAGAATTTTGCCCTTCCCAGTGCGATAAGCTTGCTCAAGCCCGCCATCATCAATAATCTGTCCGCCTGTTGGAAAATCTGGCGCTTTTATAATCTTCATCATTTGTTCAAGCTTGATTGATGGGCTGTCTATATACGCCACAACGCCGTCAATCACTTCCGCTAAGTTGTGAGGCGGAATATTTGTCGCCACACCAACCGCAATACCAGAAGCACCATTGACCAAAAGGTTTGGAAAACGACCTGGCATCATGTCTGGTTCTTTTAAAGTGTCATCAAAGTTTAAACTCCACCTTACTGTGTCTTTTTCAAGGTCTTTCATAAGCTCCATAGCAAGCGGAGTAAGTCTTGCCTCTGTATAACGCATAGCCGCTGGACTGTCGCCGTCAATCGATCCAAAGTTTCCGTGACCATCAACAAGCGGAGCCCTTAGCACATAGTCTTGCGCCATACGAGTCATAGCATCATACACAGAGCTGTCGCCATGTGGATGATATTTACCAAGACAATCACCAACAATTCTTGCACTTTTTCGATATGGCTTGTCTGGAGTTATGCCAAGCTCAAGCATAGAATAGAGAATTCTGCGCTGAACAGGTTTAAGTCCGTCTTCAACACGAGGAAGAGCCCTATCCATAACAACTGTTTCGGTATATGGAATCATCGACTCATGCAAAACCTCATCTATGCTTTTATAGATGATGCCCTTTTCTCCCTCACCGCCGTCAGAACCATTGCCGTCCATTTCCCAATGGTCAATTGGCTGTCCAATATTCATTTTTTCTTGCTCAAAATTATCTTGCATTTTGCCCTCTTTGTTTGTAAAATTTTTGCGTATGTTTTTATTTATTCAATAACATTATCCTTTTTATCAATTTGAAGCAGTTTTTGCACCAACTTTGCTATAATTTTTGAAAAATTCGTCTTCTTTATCAAAGTTTGCATGCTCGTTTATATAATTTTTTCTGGCTTCAATGTCATCACCCATAAGAGTGGTGACAAGCCTTTCAGCTTCAGTCGCATCATCAATGCTGACTTGAATCATTGTGCGCTTTTCTGGGTCCATTGTCGTTTCCCAAAGTTGTTCAGGGTTCATCTCCCCAAGACCTTTATATCGTTGCAGGCTGTAATTTCGCCCTGCCCTTGCAATTGCCTCTGGAAGCTCAGCATCAGAGTAGACATACTCGGTGTAATCTTTTTTGTAGACTTTATAAAGTGGTGGAAGTCCGATATACACATGTCCGTCAGTGATAAGTTCTCTCATATACCTATAGAAGAAGGTAAGCAAAATCGCCCTAATATGAGCACCGTCTTGGTCGGCATCTGAAAGAATGATAACCTTGTTATAACGAAGGCTTGTTAGGTCAAAATCTTCACCAATTCCAGTGTTGAGCGCCGAAATGATTGTCCTTATCTCTTCATTTGCAAGCACTTGGTCAATGCGCTTTTTTTCAGCGTTAAGCGGTTTGCCTCGAAGTGGAAGAATTGCTTGAAAACGCCTGTCTCTGCCTTGCTTTGCACTGCCACCCGCAGAATCACCCTCAACAATGAAAAGCTCTGATTTTTCTCTGTCGCGAGAGGTAGATGATGCTAGCTTGCCCACCAAATTGAAGTTTTCAGCGGAATTTTTTGCGCGTGTAAGTTCTTTGGCTTTTTTGGCAGCTTCACGCACTTTTGCCGCTCCTTTAGCCTTGTTGAAAATGATTTCAGCTATCGAGCCATTTTTTCTTTCCGCAAAAAAGGCAGTTAGATTTTTAATCGTCAAACTTTCTACCAGCGTTTTTGCTTCTGGATTGCCAAGTTTGGTTTTGGTCTGTCCTTCAAATTGAACATTGTTCATTTTGACATTTAAAACAACGGTCAAGCCTTCTCTAAAATCTTCCCCCAAAAGATTTTGCTCTTTTTCTTTAAGATAGTTATTTGAGCGCGCCCAATCGTTCATAACCTTTGTGAAGGCGCTCTTAAAACCTGTCTCATGCGTTCCTCCCTCAATGGTTGGAATGTTGTTGACAAAGGAAAAACTGTTGTCAGTGTAAGAATCGGTATAGATAAGCGCAACTTCCAAATCAAAATTTTCTTCTTCTGCATGGAAAAAGACAGGTTTTGCAAAAAGTTTGTTTTTCCCCTCAACAAGATAGGACGCAAAATCAGAAATACCACCTTCATAGTGATAAATCTCACCTTCACCCGTTCTATTGTCCACCAAAACAATTTTAAGACCTTTGTTTAAAAAAGCAAGTTCTCTTGCGCGCGAGCAAACGCTTTCAAAATTGAAAGTGACATTGCCAAACATTTCTTTGTCAGGCAAAAATGTGACTTTTGTGCCTTGCTTATCGGTTTTGCCAATGCATTTCAAAGGCTCTTTTGCAATTCCGCTATGCATCTTGCCATTTTCGTCACGATAAGAATGAAAGCCAACAAAATATTCCTTTCCGCCTTTGTAAACTGTGACATTACACCATGAAGAAAGAGCGTTTGTAACCGAAGCACCAACGCCATGCAGTCCGCCAGAAAATTTGTAGTTTGAATTGTTGAATTTGCCTCCCGCATGCAAAGTTGTGTAAACCACCTCAACGCCCGATTTATGAAGGGTTGGATGCATGTCAACAGGAATGCCCCGCCCATTATCTTCAACGGTTGCCGAACCGTCAGTGTTTATTGTGATTTTTATGGTGTCGCCAAAGCCGTTTGAAATTTCGTCAATTGCGTTGTCCACGATTTCCCATAAAAGGTGATGAAAACCTTTTGAACCAGTTGTGCCGATATACATTCCAGGTCTAAGCCTAACCGCATCCAACCCTTCAAGCACAACGATGTCTTTTGAATCATAATTTTTGCCTGCCATTATTTCTCCTTGAATAATTTTTCAAAATTATTATACCATAATCGCAGATTTTAACCAAATTTTTTGCTAAATTTTTCATAGCAATTTGTCATTTTAATTTAAAAAGTTTTGCACACAACGATAAGTTCTTGAAAAAAGTTTATGAATAAAAATTTGTAAAACTGCATATTTATGCATTTTGACAAATAAAAATGCGAGAAGTTGACGCTATAATTTAGCTGATTTTAGCCAAACTAAATCTAGTGCAAAAATTTTGACAGAAACATATATAAAATAAGGAGATTTTATGAAGACTATCGTTTTAACAGGAGGCGGAACAGCTGGACACATTTATCCTTTGTTTGCTGTGAAAGAGAAAATAGAAAAGGACTATCAGTTTGTCTTTATCGGTGGCGAAGGAATGGAAAGAGAGCTAGCAAAAAAAGAAGGCATCAAATTTTATCAAATTTCGGCGGTAAAACTTGAAAGAAAACTAACTTTGAAAAACCTTCTTATTCCTTTCAAACTGGCAAAATCTATATGGCAAACAAGAAAAATATTGAGAGAAATAAAGCCCTCACTGATTTTTTCCAAAGGCGGTTTTGTGGCAGTTCCAGTGGTGCTTGCGGGAAAAAGTTTGGGCATTACAGTGATAAGCCACGAAAGCGACCTGTCTTTTGGGCTTGCAAACAAGATTATTCTAAAGAAATGCGACCTTATGTGCACCACTTTTGCAGAGACAGCCAAAGGCAGAGAAAAATGCGTCTTTACTGGTCAACCAATAAGAAAAAAGGTGGTCTCTGGTGACAAAAACAAGATTTTAAAGCTTGCAAAATTCAACCCAACAAAGCCAAATCTTTTGGTGGTTGGAGGCTCGCTAGGTGCAAATTTTATCAATGAAAAAGTCTGGAACAACCTTGATAAATTGACAGAAAAATTCAATGTTGTGCATATTGCTGGCAAACAGGCAAAAGACAATCACCACAGCGGAAAAAACTATCTTCAAG
>CALVUB010000006.1 GCA_944363385.1 uncultured Clostridia bacterium | reverse complement strand
ACCACACCAGCAAGCACTGGAGTATATATATCCAATTGTTATAACGAGGGGTCGATCGAGGCCCTCGGTGTAGATCCAACAACCGAATATGTTGTAACTGGAGTTACTTATATTAATGGATTGGTTAGTAATGCTGAGGGTTCAAAAATTTATCTTGTTCAGACAAATGCTAAAAATGTGAGCGGATATCGTATTGCAGATATTACGGTTACAAATTGCAAACCTGATGGAGACCTTGAGCTTGACGGAGCAATGTTGGAGCAATATTCTGGAAGAAAGCTTGCTGACACTGCACCAACGGATGCAACTGTTTATGGCTCAGGAGACTATCTATGCATGTATGATAAAGATGCTGAAAATGGTTATGTTTCTGTAAATTCCGATGAGCCAGGACAGCAAATTTTCGGTAACGGATTGCAGGATGTTAATAATGAAAGTAGCGTTTTTCAGCCTGAAACAGACTATAATTGGAGCGTGCAGGTTGGGCTTAACTACTATTATATAGGCAAAAAATATAACGAGCATGCCATAAACATTCTATTAAAATCAATGCAACCTAATGATTTCAAAGATAATAATAATGATAGCTCTACAAGTGATTTTTCAGCATTACAGTTCAATAAACTGAAGATCCCAACATATTTTGTTGAAACACAAAAAATAGAATCAAAGATTATTATCGGAGCATGGCTACACCAATACACATTTGATGGGTATCAGGACATAAACTACGGCCAAAACATGACTTCTACCCAAACCATCTACCGAAATTATTATTATGATTTTTCAAGTCAGATTTCGGGCAATAATGGAATAATAACCACCATGGAAAATGCTTTGGGTGCTTCAGGAAGCACATTAAATGAAGATCTACAGCTTGACAAGTCGAGTTTTGGTTCAAGTCAACGAGATGTTGCACAAAATTATGATACAACAATTGCTGGGCAAAGTTACAGAGTGGCATACAGCTTTGATAGTGCTTTTGAGAGTGAGACTTATACAGGAACATGGGAACATAAACTAACGGAGTTGGGTAATTTTAAAGACCTTGATAAATTAGACGGAAAAGAATCTGGTTGGTATATAATTTCTGCGAGTGTAGGTGAAGGTGAAGGCAAAAAAGATGTGCTTAATAGTCTAAACTTTACAGTTGACTCTTCTGGTCAAAATTCTGTTAAATTTAAATACACTTATCGTGGCGCTTCTCTTGGAGTTGAAAACAATTCTTTATTGAGCGTTAAAATGGGCTTTAGGTGGTCGGTTTTGGCTGATATTAGCAATGACACTAGTGATTATCAGTATATCAATGACAACACATTTGCAATAAATGTTGATGGCGCATTTACAATTAGTTCAAAGCCAGAACCATCACTGGATGATTTGGCGATATTTATCGATTCAAATGATACTTTGACTGATCAAGCAGGACAAATTCACTACAATATTTTAAAATTGACTTCGGCAGGCAAAGAATATTATTTTGAACTTGACACAATAAACAACAGATTGGTTTACCATATTGGCGCAAAACTTAACAACACAACAGATGTCAATCAAAAAGCTGAAAGCGCAGATTCAATTTTAGATGTTGTGGAAGATATGCCAGGCACATTTGATGATCTCGAATTTACTCAAACGGAGACCATATCAGAGGTTTCATTAAATGGCCATGCAAGTTTTGAGGGGACAGTAACGCATGAAGTTCCTGTGAATATAGCTGGTAATACACAATATGAAATGTTTAAGCCTAATGTAACAAGTTCGCTTGAAAAAATTGAAGAAGGCTTGTGGAAATTGGAACTAGTTATACCAGACTGTACTGAATTTTTTTCATATTCAAAGACGTATACCAGCGGATTAGTCGCAGTATCTGTTATCAATCCAAACTCACCCATGCCATACGCAGTGGTTGAGTATAATAACGAACATTTGACGGGTATAATAGCGATTGACGCAGGATATGGAAACTCCACAGGTATCACGCTTAGTATTTGGACAACTAACCTTGGCAACGACCTTGAGCTCGGGAGGTCGACTTTCTATGGGACAACATATAATACAGCAGAGAGCAACAAACTTAAGCTTATAAATACTACAATCCCTAAACTGCGTTGTGACACAACTGGGGTGGATTTCGAAACAGACAATCTGCCAACTGCAAGCAATGGATTTTCTCCAACATACGAAATCTCAATAGATGATACTACCCTTGGTGACTGGAACGATGGTGTAATAACTTATGATTCTTTCTTGGATAGAAATTTCGCTTATTTTGTAGGAGGAGTAGATCTTGTTTACACGCATAGACTTGCATCTGTCACATACAGCCAGACAGATGGTAACCCAGTTGTATATAAAAAGGGAAATGAACTGGCAATAGTGAATAATGGAGGAACCATCACCGCAAATGGTCAAGATATTACTATTTATCAGACCTATAATGGCACAACTGACAGACCAATAAAAGCTGGCGACCAGATTGTTGTCATATACAATGAAATATATGACACAGACTCCGCATTGGTAGACAGCCTGCAGGATGGAGGCAATTGTATTTATACATATAGTCAAGCTGTATTCAATGTTCTATTTAAAGACAACCAATACGTGCTGGAATTTGTTGAAGGAAAACTGTGTACGGAATCAATGAAAGTTGCAATAAATGCTGGAGCCCCTGTATTTGATGAAGAAGGTGATATTGTTTCTGATGAAGACTTTGCAGGTTCTCAACAAGAAAATCCATTGAGCGAAGGAGATATAAACACAATAAAGGCAGCAATTAATATTTATAATAACAACGGAACTTTGTATATATATAACATAGATGAAGATATAAAAATTTCAAGAGTTGATCGAAGTTCAACTGTTCCAAGCTCGAAATTGTCTTGGGTTGCTGGTGAGATAAATAAGAGTAAACAAGAAAAAACTGTAACGATTATGGGCTTGCCAAGCAATAATTTTACAAGTATGAACAAGTCGGTAAGTCTTTCAGTTGAAGATGGGTCATTGACCATCACAACCTATTTCAACAATGCACAATCTCAACTGAATCTTTACGAGTCTTGGACAGCATCATCAGCGACTGAAGCAACAGGAAACTATAGCGAACCAGATGGAATATCATATGCTGGAATAATTCTTAAGAACGATATCTTTATTCTGTCAGACGAGATCTCTTTAGGCTTTAATATCTACGGCAACCATCATGCGCTGATCAGCAATCAAGAGGGCAGTATGTTCAGCGCGTTGGGTAAGTCAGGGGGTACAGGTGTAAGGCTGGAGAACCTGGACATTGTAGGAACCACATCACAGAAAATATTTAATGCTTTGTATGGAACAAACAAGTTTTATAACATTGACTTCTATGGCACGGTGTATACTAATGTTGCAGCATCTACTGATAGCGACACAATAGGACTTTATGGCATTTCTGGAACACATGTCGACATTTATACAGCCATTTATGGCAAGAAGGATGTGAAAATTTTTGTAGCCAATATGAATGAGTCACAAACCTCGTCAACAACACCTACAGTGCAAGACGAAGGCTCTGGCGGAGAATCTCAACCTGCAACTGACAATCCTGACACACATGTCAAACTTAAAGGCGTTGTGTTTGCGAGTGACGGAGAGGATGGCACTTCTGACACATCTGCTACTGCTGGAGGGGATGGAAAATCAATAACTTTAACAAACACGATAAACGACATGCTTATAGCAGTTAAAGCAGGAGATGCTGGCAATGGCGGGTTAACTTTATCTAGTGGTTTGCCTTCAGCATCAGATACAAAAGCAGGTGGAGCTGCTGGAACGGTTACTGGAGCTAGTGAAACTTTTACCAGCGAAGCCGGTATTAGCGGTGGAGTTTATAGAGAGGATGAGACTGGGAATAGTGATACAACATTTAAACAAAGAGCGATTGGGGCTGTTCATACATGTACAGATGGTAACGGAAACCATGTCAAATTTGGCTGGAATAATGGAGATCGCACAGCAGAACCAGCGGAGAATAGTGATGAAAATGCCACACCTGAAGTTGCAATACTTATAGAGTCACCACGTTCAACAGAATTTTCACTTGCAGGCGTTGGTAGCAATTTTGCTGCTTTTTATGAAGGTGGAGCGGATGATCCGCCTTCTGACAAAGAACTATTGTCTACAGGTGGAAGAGGAGATTTTGTTCTTGCAGCAGATGGGGAGCATTTAGGTAAGGAAGCTTTCAAATACCTTGTTCTTGATGCTGCGGGAAATTCGGTTTATTCCCAATCTAGTTTTATATCTGCAGGATATCAACAGATCGATAGACAACCATCGGGAGAAGGAGGGTGCATGTCTATTGCTGAATTTTTACAGGTTAATGCAGGTAAAACAATGGAGGTTAGATTGCTTGGAGTTGTGCTTATAGTTTGCATTGTAAAAGAACCAGTAAAATTTACAGTGTCACAAGAAAACCTTAATAATTTTTTAAGTAACTTGCAAGCATCCCAAGTTATTGCCCCTGGTCAGAGCATAACTCAGGAAGAGTTTAATGAATTTAAAAATAGTGAATATTTATCTTTGGGAATTTGTGTATATTAAATTCATTTGTCAAAAGTTGAAGAGGCATGCTATAATATTAATATAGGAGATTTGGCATGATCGACGTTAAAGATAAAAAGGATTCCATTCGCACGATTAGAGAGCTTGGGCTTAACTTCTTCCCTCAAGATGTTTTTATGGCTAGCGATATTGAAGGCATTTCTGCCTTTATCAAAAAATATCCTGCTGAAGAATATGTGATTCGTGATGCAAGCAAACCTAAAGGCAAATTTGTATACGTCAAAACTTTGGAAGAGGCGTTGACTGCGCTGAAAAATTACTCGAAAAATGTGACAATTGCGCAGTCTTATCGCCCTTTCAAGGAAGACCTTGTGCTTGTGGGGGACATCAAAGTGACTCGTGGCGCTTTTGGTGACACGGTCGATATAACTGCTCGCGATGACGAAGAGGCAACTCAGCGCAACATCTATGAAGAGCCAAAATACAACATGCATGGATCGCTCGAAGAAAATAGGCTTTGGAACATCCCTGGATTTTCAAAACTTATGAGCTATATCTCTGAGCATGAGCTTTATGGCGTGATTTTAGAGTTTCTTGTTTATGATTGCAAGGTTGGAGTAAAAAAAGAAAATGTGGTCATCACAGAAATTCGTTCAAATTATTGAAAAAATAGGCGAAATTTGTTTGCCTATTTTTCTTTTTTTGAGTATAATTATTATCGACAAAAAAGGAGAGAAAAATATATGAAAAAATTTGTTTACTTATTTAAAGAAGCAGATGGAAAAAACAAAGCGCTGTTTGGCGGAAAAGGTGCCAACCTTGCAGAAATGACAAACCTTGGAATGCCTGTTCCTCAAGGCTTTACTGTTACAACTGAGGCTTGCACTCAATACTACGCTGACGGACGCAAAATCAATGCCGACATCTTGAAGCAAATCAAAGCAAAAATGGCTGAGCTTGAAAAAATCACAGGCAAAAAGTTTGGGGACGAAAAAAATCCACTTCTCGTTTCTGTTCGCTCAGGTGCTAGAGTTTCTATGCCTGGTATGATGGACACAATCTTAAACCTTGGACTTAACGATGTTTCAGTTGAAGCAATGGCTAAAAACACAAACAATCCTCGTTTTGCTTACGACTGCTATCGTCGTTTTATTCAAATGTTTAGCGATGTTGTTATGCAACAAGAAAAATCTAAGTATGAAAAAATCTTAGATAAGGTTAAGGAAAAGAAAGGGGTTAAATTTGACAAAGACCTTTCTGCTGATGACCTTAAAGAAATCATCAAGATGTTTAAAGACCTTTACAAAAAGTCTCAAGGCGAAGAATTTCCTCAAGACCCTGAAACTCAACTTATCGAAGCTATCAAAGCCGTTTTCCGCTCTTGGGATAACGACAGGGCAAATGTTTACCGCAGAATGCATGATATTCCTTATGAGTGGGGAACAGCGGTGAATGTTCAATCCATGGTGTTTGGTAATATGGGTGACACTTCAGGAACAGGCGTTGCTTTCTCTCGTAACCCTGCAACTGGTGAAAACAAACTTTATGGCGAATATCTTATGAATGCTCAAGGTGAAGATGTTGTTGCAGGAATTAGAACACCAATGCCAATTTCTGAACTTGAAAAACAAAATCCTGAAGTTTACAAAGAATTTGCCACAATTGCAAAAAAACTTGAAAAACACAACAAAGATATGCAAGATATGGAGTTTACTATTGAAAATGGCAAACTTTATATGCTTCAAACTCGAAATGGAAAGAGAACTGCAAAGGCAGCTTTAAAAGTTGCAGTTGACCTTGTAAAAGAGGGCATGATTTCTGAAAAAGAAGCTCTTATGATGCTTGACCCTAAACAACTTGACGCACTTTTGCACCCACAATTTGATGCCGTAGCACTTAAAAAAGCGCCTGTTATTGGTGAGGCATTGCCAGCTTCTCCTGGTGCGGCTTCTGGAAAAATTTGCTTTACCGCAGAAAAAGCTAAACAAATGGCAGAAAACAAAGAGAAAGTTGTGCTTGTTAGACTTGAAACTTCTCCTGAAGATATTGAAGGAATGGCAGCAAGCCAAGGTGTTTTGACTGCTCGTGGCGGAATGACTTCTCACGCCGCTGTTGTTGCTCGCGGAATGGGAACAGCTTGTGTTGCTGGATGCTCTGCTATCAAATTTGCTTCTGATGAAAAATCTTTCACTCTTGGCGGAAAAACTTTTAAAGAAGGAGATGTTATTTCTTTTGACGGCTCAACTGGAAAAATCTATGACGGAGCTGTTAAGACTGAACCTGCAACAATCTCTGGTGAATTTGCAACTATTATGGCTTGGGCAGATAAGTATAGAGTGCTTGAAGTAAGAACCAATGCAGACAACCCAGCTGATGCAAAAAATGCCTTCAACTTTGGCGCTCAAGGTGTTGGACTTTGCAGAACAGAACATATGTTCTTTGAGGCGGACAGAATTCCTGCAGTGAGAGAAATGATTGTTTCTTCAACTGTTGAAGAAAGAAAACGCGCACTTGCAAAACTTCTTCCTATGCAAAAGAAAGACTTTAAAGGTATTTACAAGTCAATGCAAGGCTATCCTGTTACAATTCGTTTCCTTGACCCACCTCTTCATGAGTTCCTTCCACATGAAGACGGCGAAATTAAGGCTCTTGCAAAAGAAATGGGCATCTCATTTGATAAGCTTAAAGCTACAGTTGCAGACCTTCATGAGTTTAACCCTATGATGGGTCACCGCGGACTTAGACTTGCAGTAACCTATCCTGAAATTGCTGAAATGCAAACTCAAGCGGTTATTGAGGCTGCAATTGAAGTAAACAAAGAAAAAGGCTACAACATCGTTCCTGAAATTATGATTCCACTTACTTGCGACTGGAAAGAGTTTAAATATGTTCGTGATATTGTTGCCAACAAAGCTGATGAAATCATTGCCAAGAAGGGCGTTAAGCTTACCTACAAAATTGGAACAATGATTGAAATTCCTCGTGCAGCACTTACTGCTGACCAGATTGCAAAATATGCAGAATTCTTCTCTTTTGGAACAAATGACCTTACTCAAATGACTTATGGTTTCTCAAGAGATGACGCAGGCAAATTCCTTGATGTTTACTACACTAAGAAAATTTTTGAAAGTGACCCATTTGCTAGGCTTGACCAAAATGGTGTTGGCAAGCTTGTTAAAATGGCTGCCGACCTTGGCAAATCAACTAGACCTGACATCAAACTTGGAATTTGTGGCGAACATGGTGGAGACCCATCTTCTGTAGAGTTCTGCCATAACGCTGGACTTACCTATGTTTCTTGCTCACCATACAGAGTGCCAATTGCAAGACTTGCGGCAGCTCAAGCAAATATCAAAAATCCAAGAAAGAAATAAGAGATAAAACAAAAGCACCTTGTCATAAGGTGCTTTTTCTGTTATAATTTTGTTTTTTAAACTCTTTTTCTTGATCTTGTCAAAATTTTTAAAATTTGCAAAATCAGCTTCAATATACTTAAAATTAAAACGATAACATCAGAAATGATATACAATTTTAACAAATTTTTGAATGTTGTTATTTCTTGTTCATTAAAAATATTTGCACTTTGCAAAATTTCAATCGCTTGTGCGTTTGCCTTCTTCTCTACTTTGATGTTTACAATTTGCAAAACAAACACGAGAAGGTAAAATCCGAGACCAACCAGCAAGCCGATAATAGTAGGAATGCCTGAGAAGGTTGTGATAAAATCTATGATAAGACCTAAAACGATTGAACCATAGAATAACAGTGGAGTGAACAAGGTCAAGATTTGCAAAACATATCTGAATATAAAACTTTTATCTTTATTTTTGTGTTGAATTGCAAGACAAACTTTTTGCGTTGCAATGCCAACAGCTGTTACAGAAGAAGACTGCAAAATGTTTTGCCTTAAATATATTGTCTTTTTCATTACACTATAATGATTTCCAAACAATAATATTCTTCTAAAAAAGCCTAGTTTTTCGATTGCCACATTTTCAAGCCCGTTTGCATCAAGAAGCGCTCTGGCAGTTTGCTGTGAAGTTAATCCACTTGACAGAGGTGTTTTATTGTATTGCTTGTATTTTATTATCAATACGATTTGAACAACTAGAGCTACAACCAAGCAAACAATGATTAGCGCTGAAACTATCAAGCTGGCAAGCTCGAGACCACTTAAATTTTCCATACACATTCTCCTTTTAAGCATTATATTATATGAAAAAACAATTTGTCAACTTTTTATCGTTATATTTGACTTTTTGATTATAAAAGTTTATAATTGTTATATAATTAAAATGAGAGGTATTAGATGAGCAAAAAAGATTATCAAATCAAGGTTGTAAGCGCGGAAGATTTAAAAAATCAAAATAATTTGCCTAATAAAGAGGAAAACCCTCAAGATAAACCGCAAGATTTAAAAACGGGATTTATGATTGGCGGGCTTGTCACATTTTTTCTATCAGTATGCTTTTTGATTTTTACCTTATATTTTCTTTTTATAACATACAGCTCCGATAATAATGCCCAAAATGCCGTAACTTTTGTTGTGTTTATTTTGTCTATTGGCTGGATGAGTTATATACCAGGCGCAATCTGTGCAATCATTTCTTTGTGTTTAAATCCTTTTGTTATCAAATCGAGCAGCAAGAAACAAAAGGTTATAGGTATAATTTTTACCATTCTTTCAGTTATTTTGATATTGGCGTTTTTAATCATCGCTATCTATATTATAACACTGCCAAATAGTTAAGTTTGTTGCCTGCCGAAAAAGCGCGCAAGAATTGCGCAAAAAAAGCGAGATTTTTTCTCGCTTTTTGTTTTTTTTGCCTTTTGGCAAAAAATGGCTTTTTCGGCACTACAACTCAATTTCTTTTAGTTTTACATTTCCACATAAAACATCAAAATATGAAAAAGTCTGAAGCTTAGCCATTGAAGTTTCAACAGTAAACACGCTCGGGTAGACATCTCTTATCACACCGCTGAGCGCTTCAATCTTTTTTCGACCGCGGTTGACATTCATTTCCACCTCTCTTCCTTTAAGTGCCAAAATTTTTAGCTTTACATCTTCCAAACTCATCAAAACTTTTCTCATACACCACCTCTGTTTAAGAATATTGCCAATTTTTCTTTTTTTCAAACATTTTTGTCATAAATCTTGATAAATGCTCGTAAATATATCTCGTAAAATGTTTTGGAGGGTAAAATGGCATTTGAAACAAACAAATTTTCTGTTGCAAAAAAGATAAAGCTCCCAACTAGCGATTTTGCTGTTGAATGCAAT
The DNA here is from genome assembly GCA_944363385.1 of uncultured Clostridia bacterium. Taxonomy (GTDB): domain Bacteria; phylum Bacillota; class Clostridia; order Christensenellales; family UBA1242; genus Caccovivens. The sequence goes on along the minus strand of CALVUB010000006.1, from coordinate 9,391 downwards.
GTTTCTCTGGGCTGTGAGATTGGCAAAATCTTGTCTGTGGGAGTCAAGGCCAACGAAGAGGCAAATGAGGTGTTGAATGGCATTGTAAACTATTCAGGTTCTGTTGACCTTAAAATTATTTATATGACGAGCGAAGGCGAGATAAATTCTAGTTGTCATGCTTGTGCTTTCTCATCAAAATTTGAGTCAAATGACATTGTAAGTGGCGCTGATGCTTTTATTGTGTTGAAAGTTGTTGACAGCTCAGTTGAAAGCATCTCTGGCGACACAATCAGACTTGTTGTCAATCTCAATCAGTCAGGCGTGCTTTCTTATGAAAAAGAAATTGACACAATCAGCTCTAACAATGATGATGTTTGCACAAAAATTGAGGAGATTGAGGTTGTTAGGCTTGTTGGATGGAAAAAAGATAGCTTTGAGGTTGAATCTTCTGTTTCTGTTAAAGAAAACATTAAAAAACTTTTGACAACTGAAAGCCAGGTGATTTTAAAAAATGTTGAAAGTGGAACTGGCTTTGTATCTCTTCAAGGAGAAGTTTTATCGCGAGTGGTATATCTTACCAATGAAGATAAATTTGAAAGCTTTTATATGACTGAGTCTTTTAAAGAAGAGATTGAGGTTGAAGGCGCTGAAAAAGAAAATGATGTAGAGGCATATCTTTCAATCAAAGAAGAAAATGTGTCAAGCGAAATCGAAAATGATGACAATGGTCAAAAACTTACAGTAAAAGTTCCTGTTAAAGCATATATCAAAGTGTATAAACGCGAAATTGTTAGTGTGATAAGCGATCTTTACAGCACAAAAGAAGAAATCAACGTGACAACTGAGTCTTTTGAAAATTCTGTGGTTTGTCCAATTGCAGTTGCAGAAGACAAAATTGAAGGCAGTCTAACACTTGATGAAAATTCGCCAAGAGTTGACAAAGTGTTGTTTGCAAGTGGTAACGGCGTGACTTTAACTAATGTTTATTTCCAAGACGGAACGGTGATAGTTGAAGGTATTGCCAAAGCAAATGTCGTTTATCTTAATGATGATGAAAACAGCATAAACAGCGTGCAAGCTGAAATTCCTTTCTCTTTCAATGAAAAGTTTGAATGCGACTATCAATGCGAACTCATGGCGTCAGCAATAATAACAGATGTTGATGTTATAGTAAAAAAAGGAAGAGACCTTTATTATGACGCAAAGGTGAAAGTTTCAATCAATTGCTATTATGATAGATTGTCAGCAGTGATTTCAGAAGCAAATGAGGGCGAACTATTGCCAGAGAGAGATTATGCAATGGAAGTTCTCTTTGCTCGCAGTGGTCAAAATGCTTGGGACATTGCCAAAATGGCTCATGTGCCTGTTGAACAAGTGGCAATTCAAAATCCAGACACAGTGTTTCCACTTGAAGAAGACAGTTCTATCGTGCTGTATTATCAAGGCTGAAGTAGACAGCTCTCTAAAACATATAAGTGCAAAACGATTCAGTTTTGCATTTTTTTATTGTTTTTGACCCAAATTTACAATTTTTTCTCTTTATTTTCTCTCTATTGTGCAATAAAGATTGCGGAGAAAATTATGAAATATATTTTAATCACAATTTCAGTTGTGGCAATCACTCTTATTTTGGCGTTGTCGGGTCTAGCAGGCGGAAAGAGTGAGGTTCAATATTTAAGAATACATATCAGAGCCAATTCAAATTCTGAGATTGACCAAGAAGTGAAATACAAAGTGAAAGACGAGGTGGTGGAAGCTCTTATTCCTCTTCTTGCCGATATTGAAGGTTTTGACGAGGCAACAAAAGTGATAAGCCAAAACTTTTACATGATTGAAGAGGTTGCAAATGGCGTTCTTGAAGAAAATGGTTTTACATACAAAAGTTCTGCTAGTATTAAAAATGAATATTTTCCAACCAGAACATATCAAAGCATGACGCTTGAAGAAGGCTATTATGACGCACTTATTTTAAATCTTGGCAGTGGAGAGGGCGACAATTGGTGGTGTATTGTTTTTCCTGCTTTTTGCTTTACAGAAACAAAAAAATCTGACAATATTGTATATATTTCGCAAATTTGGGAGATAATTAAAAGTGTATTTTTATGATAGGAGGATTTTTATGAAAACAAGACTTTTAGCATCTCTTTCACTGGCATTTGTGATGCTTCTTTCTTTTGCTGGAGTTGGGGTTACATATTTTACATGTTCTGGTTCTAATTATAGTCAAACGGAAGCAGCTATCACATCATCTGAGCTTCGAACTGCTCAAACCAAGCTAAAAAGATGGGGATATTATACCGGCAACGTTGACGGCATCAATGGACCTCTTACAAAAAAAGCTGTCAGATATTTTCAAAGCAAAAATGGGCTTTCAGTCGATGGGATTATTGGTCCAAAAACGGCGGCAGCTCTTGGAATGACTTTATCAGGCTCAACCTCTTCAATCTCTTCAAGTGACCTTAACCTTCTTGCTCGATGTGTTTATGCAGAAGCGCGCGGGGAGCCTTACACTGGGCAAGTTGCAGTTGCGGCAGTTGTTTTAAATAGAGTTAAAAGTGCGTCTTTTCCAAACACTATAGCAGGTGTAATTTATCAGCCTTATGCCTTCACGGCGGTTGATGATGGGCAGATAAACTTGACGCCAAATGATACTGCATATAAGGCGGCTCAAGATGCTTTAAATGGTTGGGACCCAACTTATGGTTGTATTTATTATTTCAATCCTGCAACTGCAACTAGTTCTTGGATTTGGTCTAGAGAACAAGTTATCACGATTGGAAGACATATTTTTGCGAGATAAGGAGGTTGAGAAAACATGAATAGTGAAAAAACAAAATCTCTAGAAATTGATACAAATTTTGATTTAAAAGATGAAAATTATGCTAAAAATCATGCAAATTTTGCAAAAAATGAAGAAATTTCTAAGAAAAACATTAAAAAGAAAAACAGAGCAATAAAATCTTTAGCTGTTGCAACTTCAATTCTTGCGCTTTCAACCATTGGTTTTGGCGTGGCTTATGGTTTTTCAGAAAGTCAAAATCATAGCTTAAGATATAGCCTTGAAAATGTCTATGAAAAAAACTTCTATAACTTGCTCGACAGCGTTAATACAGCAGAAAATGACCTTTCAAAAATGCTGGTTAGCTCTGGTTCAAGTTATCAAAGCAAGCTTTTAAATTCAGTTGCCAAGGCTTCAAATGAAGCGCAAATTTCTGTGGCAGGACTTCCTTTAACTCAAAGCGATATTTCTGACATGGTCAAAATGGTAAACCAAATTTATGGTTACACCAGCACTCTTTCTGAAAAGCTTTCAAAAGGAGAAGTGCTTTCTCAAAGCGAAATGGACACTCTTGAAGAAGTTTATCAAAATGTGCTTAAACTTAAAAATGAACTTAACAGTTTTGCTCGAAAAATGCAAGAGGGCTATTCTATTTTAGATGAAAGCACCTTTAATGATGACGGAACGACAAACTTTACCAACATTATTTCGCAAATGTCTGACCTTGATGTCAAATATCCAACGATGATTTATGACGGGCCTTTCTCAGACTCGGTGGTAAATAGCAAAGTTAAAGGTTTGGGCGGAGCAAATGTGAGCAGAGAGGAAGCTAAGGCTAAAATTGAAAAACATTTCAAAAACCTTACCAGCCTAAGTTATCAAGACAGCACAAAGGGAAAGTTTGAGACTTACAATTTCAGGGCTGAAAACTCAAATAACGAAACGCTGTACATTCAAGTTACCAAAATTGGTGGACATATTTTGACTGTCAGTGGCGCTGGAAAGAGTGGTGCAACCACTGTAACCGAAGAAAATGCGAAAAAGATTGCCCTTGACTTTGCAAAAAACAATGGCGTTGAAAATGGGCAGGTGGTTTGGAGCGACTCTCTTTACGAGGACCTTTACTTAAACATTGCACCTGTTCAAAATGGGATAGTTCTTTATCCTGACCTTGTAAAAGTCAAAATCGACATGACAAGTGGCACAGTTGTAGGCTATGATGCAACAACATATTTTACAAATCACACAGCGCGCTCTCTTTCAAAGGGGACTTTAACCAAGGCAGAAGCAGAGGCGAAGGTTGCAAGTTCTTTCAAAATAATTCAATCGCGCATTGTGCTTACTCCTCTTGACTATAATCGTGAAGTTGTATGTTACGAGGTGGAGGCGACCAAAGATGATAACACATATTACTTCTATTTTAACGCTCAAGATGGCTCAACTGAAAATATTTTAAAAGTCATCAAAACCGATAATGGAAGTTTGTTGATGTAAAATATTTCTTTTTGGCACAAAAAACAAAATATAATAATAAAAAGGACAAGCGAGCAATAAAAATCGTTTGTCCTTTAGTTAAAATGATGGCAAACTATTGCCTTCATTTTTTATTATTCTTCGCCTTCAACACTTGCTTTTTCGTAAGCCTCTAAAACAGCAGATTTGATCATCTCTCTTGTTTCTGTGTTGATTGGATGAACAATGTCTTTAAATTCACCATTTGGAGTTTTTCTGTTTGGCATTGAAATGAAAAGCCCATCTTTTCCATCAATCACTTTAATGTCGTGAATAACGAAGCATTCATCAATTGTGATTGAAGCAACGGCTCTAAGTTTTAACTCCTCTTTAGCAACAAGTCTAATTCTTACATCTGTGATTTTCAAGTCTTTATACCTTCCTTTTGTCTAAAATTACCTTATCGGCTAAATATATAATACTATTTTTTTTGAAAAATTACAAATAATTTTAAAAAGTTTTGATCAAATTTTAGAAATTCTTTCAACTTATTGCCATCAAAATCATAAAAAATACTATGTTTTATAACTATGGCGGGGTCAAGGTCTATTATTCATTTAAAAATGGTCGGAGCAAAAATCCCATTCTTTTGTTGCATGGTTGGGGAGTAGACAGCGAAATTTTTAAAGGTATTTGGCAGAGTTTCCCAGACAGAGTTTTTCTTTGCATTGATTTTCCGCCATTTGGTAAAAGTCAAAAAACAATTGAAAACTTCACCATATACACATATGTTGCCATGGTCATGAGTTTATGTGAGCATTTGGGCATTGAACAATGTGACATCTTAGCTCACTCATTTGGTGGCAGAATTGCATCCATTCTTGCCTCTGTCAAATGTTCACTTGTTCATTCATGCATTTTGATTGGAAGCGCAGGGTTAAAGCCTAGACGCAACTTGAAATATTATTACAAAATTTATAAATACAAATTGCTAAAAAAACTTGGCAAAAGCACGCTCAACTTAGGCTCAAAAGACTATCAAATGCTTGATGAAGGCATGAAAAAAACTTTCAATAGCATTGTAAATGAAGATTTGCTTGCCTACTATAAAAATGTGCGCTGTCCTTGCCTTCTTATTTGGGGTGAAAAGGATGACCAAACACCACCTTATATGGCAAATAAACTTAAAAAAATCTTGCCGAACTCAAAGCTTGTTTTCATCAAAGACGCTGGGCATTTTTGCTTTTTGACAAATCCACTTTCTGTAAACAAACTTTTAGGAAAATTTTGGGAGGAATATGCATGATTGCTCTTATTATCACATGTCCAATTGCGATTTTGTTCTTCTTTTGGTCACTTTTATATTTCAAAATGTATCAGTTAAATGGCTATAAAATCATGCCCTTTTTGAATGAAGTTTTGCTTTTCAATTTCGCCCTCGGCGACAAAAACAAAATCAAATGGACAAAAAGAATGGTGCGATTTTCTGTTGTTTATTTTCTTATAAGTTTTGCTCTGATTTTCATCATTCTTTATTTTGTTCATAGTGTGGCACTTATTGTTTTAAACATTGTTGTGCTTTTTTTGCTAGCATCGATTTTGGTGAGCATTGTTCATTATATACTGTTGCCATTTGAAAATTTGGTTAAATTTTGCTATATAAAACGCGCAAAAAGCAAACTTAACAAGAAAAAGATTGTAAAAATTGGCATTACTGGGAGTTATGGCAAAACAAGCACAAAAAATATTTTGACGGCTATGCTTGAAAAAGAATACAAAGTTTGCGTTACTCCTCTCAACTATAACACCGAAATGGGCATCACAAAAACAATTTTAGAAAAACTTGATGACCATGACATTTTTGTTGCCGAGATGGGCGCGCGCCATAGGCAAGACATTAAAAAAGTTGCATCTATTGTCAAGCCAGACATTGCAATAATCACCACTATTGGCAAGGCTCATCTTGAAAGTTTTGGAAGTTTGACTGAAATTGAAAACACAAAATTTGAGCTTGTAGAAAGTCTGCCAGCCTCAGGTCAAGCCATTTTTAATGGCGATTCAGCTGGTTCTTACAGGCTTTACAATCGATTTAAAGGCAAAAAATTTTTGACGAACAGAGAAAAGTCCTTTGCTTATGCAAAAAATATTGAATGCAGTGAAAGCGGAAGCGCCTTTGACCTTGTTGTTGATGGAAAAGTAAAAAAGGTTAAAACTCGATTGCTTGGAAGGTGCAATATTGATAATATTGTAACAGCCTCTGCCTGCGCATATATTTTAAATGTTTCGCTTTGTGATATAGCAAGCGCAATAAGCTTGCTTGTTCCATCTCCGCATAGACTTGAACTTATGCGTTCTCGACCAGTTGTGATTGATGACTCCTACAACTCGAATGAAGTCGGCTTTAAAGAAGCGCTTGAGGTGCTTTCAAAGTTTGAGGGTAAAAAGATTGTGGTCACACCTGGCATTGTCGAGCTTGGTAAGGAACAGTCTATGACAAATTTTAAAATTGGCTGTCAGATTGCAGATGTTGCAGATTTTATTGTAATTATGAACGAAACAAATAAAAATGACATTTATTCTGGTGCAATTTCGCATAATTTTAATAAGAAAAACATCTTTTTTGCAAACACTCGCGCTCGGCAAGAAGAAATTTTAAAACTTATCGTTAACGAAAACTCTGTTGTTTTGTTTGAAAATGATTTGCCAGATAACTATAAATAATTTTTTGAACAACATTTTAATTTATATTTTATTTTTGGAGGTGAAAATGAAAACAGTTGCTGTGATTTTTGGTGGTCAAAGTGTTGAACATGACATTTCAATCATTACCGCTTTGCAAGCGATAAAAAAAATGCCAAAAGGCTTTGAGGCTTTCCCAATTTATATAACACATGAAGGTATGCTCATGTGTGGAGACAATCTTACAGACGCGAAAACCTATCTCGACTTTTCAAAGCGCGTGAAAAACCCCTTTTTAGTTACTATTGACTTTAAAGAAAAATGTTTTATTCTGCTCAAAAACAACAAAATCAAAAAGAAGGTCAAGGTTGATTGTGCCCTATTATGCAACCATGGACATGGTGGCGAAGATGGCTCACTTCAAGGCTTGTTGGAGCTTGCAGGAATTGCCTACACCTCTTCAACTGTTGCAAGTTCTGTGCTGACGATGGACAAAACACTTACCAAGCTTATGCTTGCATATGAGCATATTCGCAATTTGCCATACGTGCAATTTGACATAAGCGAATATAAGGCAAGCAAACTAAAAATTTTGCAAAAAATAAAACAAAAATTGGGATTTCCTTGCATTATAAAACCAGCAAATTTAGGCAGTTCTGTTGGGATTGACATATGTGAATGCGAGGCAAAACTTGAAAAACAAATTGACCAGGCTTATCTTTATGATGAACGCATTTTGGTGGAAAAATATTTATCAAATGCAGAGGAGTATAGCTGTGCAGTTATAAAAATCAATGAAAAGGTTTTAAGCGGAAAAGTAAATAGAGTAAAAAAAGAAAAAATTTATACCTTTGAAGACAAATATATCAAAGAACAGGAAGATGGCAAGGTTGAAATTGAAAAGTCACTTCTTGAAAAAATCAAAAAAGAGGCAATCTCTTCTTACAAAGCTTGCAGATGCGATGGAGTGGTCAGAGTAGACTTTCTTTATGACCGCAAGAAAAAACAGCTTTATGTCAATGAATTAAATTCCATTCCTGGCTCACTTTCTTTCAATATGTTTGACGGCTCGTTTGAAGACCTTATATCTGTGCTTATTGCAGAGGGCAAAGAAAAGCAGGTAAACAAGAGCAGAGAGATTTATAAATTTAACAGCAGGGCGATTGAAAGTTTTATCAAACTTTCTGATGGTAGAAGCAAAAAATAGTTTTTTTTGCAAAAAATCTTAAAAAGTTGAGCAAAAATTGCAAAAAATTGACAAATTTGTTGTTTTTTGCCTTCTTTTTGTTTTAGCGCGAATTATTCAAAAATATATAGTATCATTTGAAAAATGGAGGGGAAATGTTAGTTAAAGATTTATTGGAAAATGTTGAAGTTTTGCAAGGTAAGCTTGAAGGCGACATGGTCGACATCAAAATTGACAGCAAAAAAGTGAGTTATGGCGATATTTTTGTTGCCATGAAAGGTGGTCAGTTTGACGGAAATGATTTTGCAAAGGAAGCCATTGATAAAGGTGCGTCTTTTGTGATTAGTGAGAAAACTTTACCGTTTGATAATGTGATTGTGGTTAAAAATGCAAGAAAAGCTTATGCCGAGATGTGCAAAAACTTTTTTGGCAGAGCTTGCGATAAACTTAAACTTATTGGCGTGACAGGCACAAATGGCAAAACCACAACTTGCAACATTATTGCAAGCGTGCTTCGTGCTGGTGGGAAAAATGTTGGAGTTATTGGCACTCTTGGAGCTAGATATAACAGCGAAATTGTCAACACTTCTATGACTACTCCTGACCCATATCTTTTGCATAAACTTTTTAAAGAGATGAAGGATGATGGGGTAGAATATGTGGTTATGGAAGTGTCAGCGCACGCACTTTATCTCAACAAACTTGAAGGGGTTAAGTTTGAAGAAGGCATTTTGACAAACATAACCGAAGACCATCTCGACTTTTTTGGAAATATGGAAAATTATGCTAAGACAAAAATGTCATTTTTTCAACCTAAATTTATGAAACTTGGCATTGTTTTTGGTGAAGACAGATATGGAAAACTTTTGATGTATAAACCGAAAGTTCCAACAATTTGTTATGGCAAAGGCAGATGTTTCGATGTAAATGGAAGTGAAATTGTTACAAATTTTGATGGAAGTCATTTTATTTGTGACTTTCTTGGAGAAAAGATTGAAATAGACAGCCATCTGGTTGGAGAATATAATGTTGAAAATTTGCTTGCTGGGATATCAGCAACTCGTTCGATTGGAGTTGAGAAAGAAGCTTTGCAAAGAGGAATAAAAAACCTTTCACCAGTTGAAGGAAGATTTAATATTATCAACATTTTGGGTAAAAACATCATTATTGACTATGCACACACACCTGATGGGCTTGAAAAAGTGCTCAAAACAGCACGCGCGCTTTCCGACAATAGACTTGTTTGCATATTTGGTTGTGGAGGAAACCGTGACAGACAAAAAAGGCCGATTATGGGCAAAATTGCCTCATCT
>CALVUB010000005.1 GCA_944363385.1 uncultured Clostridia bacterium | reverse complement strand
CCTTTTGTGCCTTCACTTACCGCCCAAATCTCTGTTGCTTTATTAAGCTTCTTTACTGCTCTTTTAGTCAAAATTTTTGAAATCAATTTGCTGTTTGAGATTGACATATATTCGTCATAAAGTTTTGTATGTCCATGATAAACAACAGGAATATTTAACTTTTTTGACATTTTAAGCGCAAAAGATGCTAGCCCAAAAAAAGTGTGAATATGGATGATGTCTATATTCAAACTTTTAAATAGCTTTTTAAGTTTAAAATCTAGGTTTGGAATAGGAATGTCTCCTATAGATTTGATAAAAGGAATGGTTTTGCATCTCACGATAGGGAAATCGTCTTTATCTTCAATCTCTCCGTCTTGGCAAAAAAGGACAACATTGCAGTTGTTTTTTAGATTATTTGCAAGGTCTTCAACAACAGTTGTCACCCCTCCAGTAAAAGGCTTGTATATGTCCGAAATAATGGCAACATTAAGTTTGCCATTGTTTCCAAACATTTTCAGCATTTCAGCGTTATGGATTTTCATTATTTATCCTTTTAAGCGTTTGCGAGTTTTTCTGCGCGGTCTTTTATGGTTAATGCTTCAATAAATTGTTCAATGTCGCCATTCAGCACGCCTTCAAGGTCATACGAACTTAAATTTACGCGGTGATCGGTCACCCTGCCTTGTGGATAGTTGTATGTGCGCACGCGCTCTGAGCGGTCGCCTGTGCCAACCTGGCTTTTACGATTTTGTTTATATTCGCTGTCTCGCTGTTCTTTGTAGTATTCATAAAGTTTCGCGCGCAAAATTTTCATGGCTTTGTCTCTGTTTTTTAATTGAGAGCGCTCATCTTGACAGGCAACCACAATTCCTGTTGGAAGATGAGTTATTCTGATAGCGCTTTCTGTTTTGTTGACATGTTGTCCGCCTGCGCCAGAAGAGCGATATGTGTCAATTTTCAAATCTTTTTCGTCAATTTCAACATCTACATCTTCAATTTCTGGCAAAACGGCAACGGTTGCAGTTGAAGTATGTATGCGCCCCTGACTTTCTGTTTCAGGCACTCTTTGAACGCGATGAACTCCGCTTTCATATTTAAGTTTGCTATATGCGCCTTTGCCTTTTATTAGGAAAGTGATAGCTTTTATTCCGCCAAGCTCGGTTTCGCTAAGATCAAGCACTTCATATTTCCAGCGGTTTTTTTCAGCATAAAATTGATACATCTTTGCAAGAACGCTTGCAAACAGTGAAGCCTCTTCTCCACCTGCGCCTGGTCTGATTTCCATAATTACATTGTTGTCATCGTTCTCATCTTTTGGAAGCAACAAAATTTTTATCTCTTCACAAAGCTCTTCAAGTTTGGTTTTAAGCGAGCCAATTTCATCGTAAAACATAGCTTTAAGGTCGTTGTCTTTTTCGCTGTGATATTCTTTTTCGCAAAGTTTGTATTCGTCATATAATTTGCTAAGCCGTTCATATCCATTTGCAACCTCTTCAAGCATAGAGCGCTCTTTTGCAATTTTGCGCCACCGACTGTTATCGGCTATCACGCTAGGGTCTGACACCTTGTTGGTCAATTCGTCATATCTATCTTTCATTTTTTTTGTTTTTTCAAGTAAACTTTCAATCAATTCTTCCATAAACAATCCTTTCAATTTTATTATAATCATTTTGCACTTTAATGTCTACAAAATTGCCTTCTTTCATCAGCTTTGCAACTGTCTTTGCCTGTCCTAAGCCAACCTCAAAGAAAAGGTAGCCTTTTTTATTTAAAAAATTTGGAGCTTGTTTGACAATTTCTCGATAAAACTGATAGCCGTCTTCGCCACCATCAAGCGCCAATTTGGGGTCATAATCTTTGACTTCCCTTTCAAGTTTTTCAATCTCAGAACTTTTGATATAAGGCGGATTTGACACAATAAGATCAAATTTTTTGCTCTTTTTGAAAGCTTTAAAAAGGTCAGATTGCGCAAAGTTGATTTTGGCATCATTTTGCTTTGCATTTTGCATGGCAACAGCAAGCGCTGACTTAGAGATATCGCTTGCAGTGACTTCAATCTGACAATTTTTCTTGATTGCAATTGCAATAGCTCCAGAGCCTGTGCAAAGGTCAAGCACAGAGCCTAGTTTTTCTTTTTTTATTTTTTTAATAACCTCATCCGTCAAAAGTTCGGTTTCCATTCTAGGAGAGAGAACTTTTTTGTTTACCAAAATTTTGTTGCCATAAAAATCAACATAACCAAAAATGCTTGAGAGAGGCTCGCCTTTTGCTCTTCTATTTGCAATTGATAAGATTTCTCTTTCTTGGTCTTTAGTCAAACTTTTAACCAGTCTGATTTGTCCGCGACCAATATTAAGCACATTCGCCACAATCCAATCGGCATCGCTTTTTTCATATTTCTCAGCTTTTTTAAGTTTTGTTTCTATCTGTGCAAAAACGCTAGAAAGCGGGATTTCGCTTTCGCCATAAGAATTTTGAAAACCATTTTCCAGTTCGATTTTTGCCATATTTGAAACCTCAAGTTGTGTTGTATTTGGTTTAAGTTCAACCAAAAATGTGGTGATAAAACATAAATCTCTGATAAACCTGCTTTTGCAACCTGCTAAAAGAAACAGAATTTCATAACTTATACATATCAGCAACAAAAAGAGCGCTAAGTTGATAAAAAAATTGGCAACAAAAGACACATTTATGCTAATTAAGGATATCACAAAAGTGGAAAATAAACAAACGATAACAACAAAATTCAAGAAATTTAAAGGAGGTCTTTTTCTGAACGTTTGACCATCAAGGATGATTTGTCCTGCCAAATTGAAGCGTAAAAAACTTTGCATAAAAGGGCAAAATCGAAGCGCAAGAAAAGAAATATAGATAAAAGCCGTTCTTAAAAGAGCCACAATAAAACTGTGAAGATAAAAATCTTGCTCGTCTACAATTTTGTCTGAAACAAAATTGGCTACAAAACCCAGCACAATAAAACCAAACAAAAAAGCAAGAAAAACAAAAGCAAAAAGCAAAAGATAGTTTGAAAAATAAGTTATGTTTTTTGCTTTTGCATAACTTTTGTTTTGTTCATCTTTTGGTCTATCATTATTTTTGTCCTCCACTAAAAGCAATTTAATATACAAAACTATTCCCACAAAAAAATATAAAAGGCCTCGCCAAAAAAACACATTCCAGCCTTTAATAGCCTTAACTTTGCCCGAGCAAACTTTTTTCTGCCCATCACTGTCAATAAAGGCAAGAGAATATTTTTCATCTTTTACAAATGCAACGCCATTATTGAATGGGAAAACAAAATTTTTCACGCTAAAATTATTGACATTTTTTGTTGTTTTAGTCTTTTTTTATTTGTCATTAAATTTTTAAATTTTGAAAAGTCATTGGAACGAAAAAAAATCGCTTAACTAAAGCGATTTTTTATTATAAACCATACTTTTTGTTGAATTTTTCAACATTTCCACTTGCGTCAACAATCTTTTTCTTTCCAGTAAAGAAAGGGTGGCATTTGTTGCAGATATCAATGCTCATCGTGTCACCTTTTACATTTGACCTGGTTTTGAAAGTGTTTCCACAAGCACAAGTTACGGTCACTTCATGATAATCTGGATGAATATCTTTTTTCATAATAACCTCCTTTTTGCTTAGTCGCCCACATAAGGAAGAAGCGCTATATTGCGTGCCCTTTTGATTGCCAGTGCAAGTTCTCTTTGGTGACGAGCACAAACACCAGTTTGGCGTCTTGGCAAAATTTTACCTTTTTCAGTGATATATTTTCTGATTTTTGCAATATCTTTATAGTCAATATTTTTTTCGCCAGCCACACAGAAAGCACAAACTTTTTTCTTTGAAGGTTTGCGGAATTTCTTTACGACTGGTTTTTCTTCTTTAACTTCAGTTTTAACTTGTTCGCTCATAATAATCTCCTTTTAAATATTAAAATGGCAAACTGTCATCATCAATAGGTTCAAGCTCGACCGCTTCTTTGCTTGATGATTTTGAAGGTGCAGGTGCAGAGTTTTCTCCGCCCTCTGACGGTTTGCTTCCCAAAAATTCTACATCATCAGCAATGATATCAGTTGTGTATCTCTTAGTGCCATCGCTTGCCTCATAAGAAGAGTTTTGAAGTCTTCCCATGACAGCGCATTTTGAACCTTTCTTTAAAAATTTATGACAGTTTTCGCCAAGACCTCTCCAAACAACAATGTTGAAGAAATCTGCCTGTGGACCATTGTCAGAATTGCCAAATCTTCTTTGCACAGCAAGTGAAAATCTGCAAACTGAAACGCCACTGTTTGTTGTTGTAAGTTCTGGATCTCTTGTGAGATTGCCAATTAACATAACTTTGTTCATAATTTTTCTCCTTAAAATGCATTATTTTCTAACAAAAATTTGTCTAACAATGCCTTCTGTAATGTTCATGAGTTTTGCCATTGGGTCAACTTCAGCTGGGTCAAGTTCAACATTCATAAGAACATAAAAGCCTTCTGTTTTAAAGTTGATTGGATAAGCAAGCTTTCTCATTCCCCATTTATCAATTCCAAGCACGGTGCCTTTTTGCTTTCAACGTAAGAAGAAAACTTTTTGATAAGTTCTTCACGTTTTTCCTCTGACACATCAGCAGAAATGATATACAGAATTTCATACTTATTCATACTTTTTACCTCCTTTTGGACTAAAATGGTCTTTTTGCTTTCACAAAAAAACAAGGACAGTAATCTACTGCTGGCATTATGATAACATTAAAAAAGTTTTTTGTCAAGAAAATTTTGTCTATAATTTTTTACAACAAAAAAAGCGAGAAATCTCGCTTTTTTTGATTAGCCATTTGCAAGTTCGTTATATTTTTTCTTCTTTTTCTTGCGAATAATCACAAAGGTTACAATTATGATTATTGCTAAAAGCAGAAGTCCACCAACAATGCCAAGAACAATGGCGAGAACATGGTTTGCTTGTATGATGACTGCTTTGTCACCAAGCACCCAAAATAGTTTATTATAAGTTGGATTTGGATTTGTAAAGTTTTCAGCAAGGTTAACATTGCTTATGCTATGTTCTCCAAGATCCATTGTTCCATTAAATGGATTATCATGAGTTCCGATAGGTTGCCAGAATTTTCCATTGAAGTCAAGATTTGCCGTTAATTTATAATAGCATTCTGCATAAGCAACATCGTTATCATTGACCTCTCCGTTGTTGACAGCCCAAGCTACAAAGCCCATTTCTGCAGGGGTTGAGATAATGTATGGGTTTGATTGAGTTCCTTCGCCTTGCAAGTCTGATGCTCTGTAAGCCTCATCGTTCCACATCATTCTTACATAGTTGATAACAATTGTGTATGGCGCGTTTTCAGCAAAATGCTCTGACAATATAGCATTTGAAATATTGATGATACCATTATTAAGCATGTGGGTTATATCTTCAACATTAGAATCGCTAGAATAAATCAAAATATTTCCAACTGTGTAATTAAGACTTGGCACAATTGTTAAAGTTGCCGTTCCGCCAAAAAGAAGATTTTCTTCAATAATCATTCCATCTGTCACAGGCGTGTTTGCTGAGATTTCATTGTTGAGCGTGTAGGTAAATCTTGTTGAACCTGTTATGGTCGCGTCATCAATTTTGTCTTCTCCGCCCACTTTGAATTCAAATTTGAAAGATATTTCTAGTTGAGTTGAAACAGGTTTTATTATGATTTTTCCGTCCACAAGGTCTTGCGCTTTGGCAATGTAAGAGTAAGTGTTTAGAGCTGGATCATAATTGAATGCTGGTCCTGCAAATTTCACTCCATAACCTGTGTTAATTTCCACCTGAAGCTCAATTTTTTCTCCTATTGTAACATCATGCTGAACACTAAAATCAGATATTTGTTGCTCTCCAATCTTTGCGCTAATGATTTGTCCATAAGCAAAATCTGAAAGGTCAAAGACAAGGCCGACCTCGTCACCTTTAAACACGGCAGAGAGCGAGATTGGTTTTGATTGAGGTCCAAGGCTGAATTCCCATCTGCCTTCGCTCACTTCGCTTGCATAGTAAATTTCTCCATTGGCATTAATCCAGTATTGGAAAGAATATCCTGGTTTTTCTTCTGCTACAAGAACCACCTCTTTGGTTGAATCATAACCAGTTGTTGTAACACGCTGACCGTCTTGCGTAATGTATACCTCACCAATCAGTGACACGTCTTCTTGGCTATCGCTTTGAATGGTTATTGAGAAAGTAGGCAGATACACTGCTTGAATTGCATATTCTCCTATGTCCATATTGCTGAGAGTAAGGTTTTTAGAAGTATACTGAACAGTTTGTTCTCCGCTGGTAACCGACCAATAAGCAAATTCATATCCTTCAAACTCAAAAGCTGAAAGACTAAGGTTAAGCGAGTTGGTCACCTTAAACTCACCAATCCAAATATTGTCAGGGTTGATCCATGGAACTGTCTGGTTGATATTTGTGATAATGTCTGAAATTGAATAGTCTCCCACTTCTTTTAACTCAGGTGGGATAAAGTCAACTGAAACAATCGCCTTTTTATAAGCCCAACCTGCATAAAGTGTGAAGGTGTGAGTCTCTGGGTCATAGTTGTCTGCAACGACATACTCTTGACCGTTAAGCTTATATGGTTTTTCTTCCCAAGGTTTAATTGCTATAAGATTTTCATCAATATACTTTTCGCCTGCTCCAAGTTGTTTTGTGTAGTAACCTAAGAAATATTCACTGTCTTCTGTGGCATTTGTTATTCTTTCTTTTTCTTCGTCAGTCAGATTTGTAAGATCAAGTACCTCGCCATAGAGCACTCCGTCAATCACAATTGGCTCTGACGCATAGATAGTTTCATCATTTTCATTGACATATAATTTTACTTTGAATTCTTGTGGCTCTACCAAAATCTTTACTGTGATATCAGAATTGATATTTGTAAGAGTGAGCGTTGAAGAATAGGTAAAGCCCATTCTCTTGGTCTCTTCATCAGAAAGCTTGATAGCCTTTCCTAGTGTGTAGCTAAAGCCTTCCTGTTCTCCATCAATGTAGGCAATAATCTCACTGCTTTCTTCATCTTTAACAGCAAGTGTGAAATAGAAATTGGTATAGACAGTTAGAGTAAGGTCTGTGCTTGTAACGGCAGAAATAGACAGTTTTCCTTGTTCATTTCCAATTTCGCTATAAAATCCTTTACTATCAGTAATTTGAATTCTACCAGCAGAAGCAGGAGTAAGGGTTGTTGTTTCTTGATCTGTTGCTTTTTGTTCGCTTACAAACATAACATCAACTTGCACATCCTCTGCGGTAAACACCCCAACAAGACTTGAACCGTCTGTTGCATTTGAGATGCGGTAAATCGTTCTGCCATCGCTTAGTGAAATTGCGTCAATAGTGGCATTTGTTTGAGCGCTAAATGAGAAGGAGTAACCTGCTTTAGCTTCTGGATAGAGATAGAACACTTGGTCGGTGTAAGTAAGCACTTTATATCTGCTTCCAACGACTTTGTCGCCTTCGCTTGGAGGGAGATAATTTTCATCCTCAAGTTTTGTTCCGCTTGCATCCACAAGCCAAATGTTTCCGCCCAAGTTGTTGTTTGGATAGTCGACAAAGTGGATTCTGACTGAAACTGAAATGTCCACATAAACTTCACTTGCCTTGTAGCTGATTGTGTAAGAAGTGTAGCTGTTTGCGACAACTGAATCTATAGTATAAACGCCCTCTTTAATGCCATCTGTTAAGTTGTTATCTTCACTATCGGCATAGAACATGTCAATTTCATAACCTTTGTCAGGCTGGAAGGTGAAGGTTATGCGATCGCCAACAAATATTGTGCGCTCGAGCATTGAGCCTGCGCCAACTGCAAAAGGTTCTTCTTCATTAATTTTGACACTCATGCTTCCATGCGCGCCAGAATTGAAGGTGACATCAACAGTGTTATAGTCAAATTTAGCTTCAAAGTTAAGATTTCCGCTTTCAAGCAAAGCTTTGTTCTCTTCAGACGCTGTAATATCAAGCTCAGTCTCTTCGCTAACTAGCTCTTCGTCATGATACCAACCGATAAAGCGATAGCTTGGATCTGCAGGGCTTGCGCTTAAAGTTACAGAAGAGCCAAACACAAGGTTGTTTTCGCCACTTGGAGTAACTGTAACAGTATGCTCTCCCTCTGTTGGGCTTATACCACTGGCACTAACTGTGACAGTAAATGTTCTTACCTCTGCCGACAAAATGATTTTAAAGTCTTTAGTAAAGCCTGATATTGTCGCAGTATAAACAACCACATCTTCAGCATTTAAGCCTGCATTCTTCTCGTTTGAAATGGTTGCATTATCACTTGTCAATTTTGCATTCTTAAAGCCATATTTCAGTGTGATTTCAATGTCAAGTTCTTCTCCAGCACGGGTTATAAAGCTTCCGTTATCAAGAGTTTGGCTTTCTCCGCCAATTGAAATATCTTTTGCATAGTTTGAAATTGCTCCCCACGAAAGTGTAACCTTTGCTCGCAATTCTGTAATGGTGATTGTGCCGTCATCAGTAAAGTCTTTCCATGTGAAGGTGAGAACTTTGTTGTTTTCGCTTAAGCTAAGCCCTGAAATTGTTCCGCTTCCTGAAAGAACTGCAGAATTTGAATCAAATTCATAACCTTCGCTGGCAGTGGCAATAACTGTTGCTGTTGTGCCTGTCTTTCTTGTAACTGCGCTTGTATAGGCTGTGTCGTCAACAGTTACGCTGATATGCTTAGAGTTGTAAGAAAGAGTCAAAGTGTTGTCATTTGCTACGGCTACAAATTCTATGGTTGAATTTTTGTAAACATTCCAAATGCTGAATGGGCTTTCTGTTAGTGCAGAATGTTGTCCGTAGAAGTCTTTAACCTCTACTGTGAACGAATAGCCTGCAGCAGCTGTAATCTCAAACTCCCACTTTTCGCCATGGACAATCTCTTTTGAGCCATCGGTTAAGTTGTTGCCGTCAAAACGAACGGTCAAGAGAGGGTCAATTTTAAAGGTTACTTGATATCTGCCTTCTGACCAAACTGCATAGAGAGTGAGCTGTCCGTCTGCTCTGATTGAAGAAAGAATTGTGCCTTGAGTATACATCTTTCCGTCAGACTTAGCATCAAAGAAGTTGTAAACATATCCATTTGTGTTGCCAAGTTTAGCAGTTGGGAAAGCGGTTTCAATTGCTTGACCAAAAGTTGCTTTGATTGTCGCTGTTCCTTCAATTGTTCCTTCAACAAGCTCTTCGCCAATTTGAAGTTCTCCGCCGTCAAAGGTGATAGTGTATTCAACGCCTTTCCACTGAGCTGTAAGATTTACGGGCTTGTCGGCGTCTAGCGTTGGGAAAAGACTGTCAATATAGCCTTTAACTGCTTGAGTCAAAGTCAAATCAGCTTCGCCATTTTTCCAACCAGAAAGAGTGAATGTTCCTTCTGTCAATGTGATATTTGGAAGAATGCTGTCCAGCGTTTCAGCATTAAGGTCAGCATAATTTACAGTTACACTTGAGCCAGTTGAAGAGGTTTCTGTGATGAGAGCGCCCTCAACTGTTGGAATGTTTTTGTCAAAGTTGAATGTTACAACAATCGATGAGGTTGTAACTTGAATGCTTGTGCTTGAGCCAAGATTTGTAAAGTTTGCCGTAAAGGTGTTTGCTCCCAAGCCTTCGCTTTGAGTGTTGTTGCCTATTCTTACGCCAGTGATTTTGTAGCCATTTTTGGTAGTGAGAGTAAGATTAAAGCTTGAATAGTAGTCTACCGTAACGCTTGCACTGTTGTCGTCAAAGTTTCCGTCAACAATATTGACTTTGTCACTAGGATCTGCTGAAATTGAAGCAAGATTTTCGCCAGTGATTGTGATGGTGATTGAATCAATCTGCCAATTTGGATAGATTGTTGCAGTTTTGTCAGTATTTGCGGAGTCAGTTGCGATTTTTTCAAGGAAAGCCACGAGATTTTCTGCTGTGATTGTAGTGAATGTGCCACTTGTTTCTTTATAGCTGTAACCTGTCACTGTGTAGCCAACTCTTGAAGGTTTTGCCCAAGAAGAGATAATCTCGTCAACATTTGCGCCTTCATCAAATGGATAAGATACTCTGATTTGAAGGTTGCCATTTGTTATGGTTTGGTTGCCGTCAACAAAGCCATCTTCTGGCAAGTTTTCGGTTACATCAGCTTGAAGGGTAATGGTGATTGCTGTGATTTGACCTGTAACATTGTCTGTAACGCTATAGTTTGCGCTGTCCTTGCCTGTTAATTTGATAGTCACTTTATGAGAGCCTTTGCCTTTGTTTTCAAAAGCAGATTGTTCCATATCGACAGAGACTTCATCAATGCCGACAATGTCAAGCCCTTGCCAGTTGATACCCTCTGGCAGTTTTGCTGTTCCGTCATAACCCTTAGAAATGGTCGTGCCAGAAAGGTCTAACACTTTTGCTTTGATAGTGATTTGACCACTTGCTCCTGCCTCATCTGTGCCATTCATGCCAACATAGTCAGTTGAAGCAAGCACAAAGTTGATAGTGTAAGCCGTGCTGTTTGCCACAAGACTGTCTGAACTTGAATAGCTTGCGCCGTCAATTGCAAAATCAGAGATTGAAAGGTAGTCAGAGAGAGATAAGTTTTTACTATCAATATTCACGGTAATTGTGCCAAGCAGAGAGATAAGCTCATCAACATCCATATCTTTTGAGATTTTGCCATACTCAATCTCGCTTGTTGTAATAGAAACGGTTGCCTCGCCAACTTGTTTTGGAGTGATAGTTATTGTGCAATTTTCAGCAAATGCAACTTGATAGTTGTTTGCAGCTGCTCCCGAAATTGCAATATCTCCCGAAACCGTTCTCACGCCACCATGTTCGCTGTCAAAGTTACCGCTAAGAGAAACATCGTCACTAGAAACCTCTCCTGTGTAGGTAATATTGCTATCAATAAAGGTTGTTGTATAGTCAAATACTTTTGTGATTAAAGAAATAGACAAAGTTGCTTTGTCGATATAAAGGTTGTTGTCCCCATTTTCAGCAAATGAGATTGTTGTGAAGCCCTCACCAGTGAAAGTTACCGACAAGGCATAGCCAGTTTCGTTGTGGTCTTTAACCGCTCCATTTGTGAGCGAGATAGCTATTCCTTTTGCAGTTTGAGCCTTAGCCCCTTCCACAAGGTCATAACCTGTGCCGTCTACCATCATTTTAACGCTAATCGGCGTTGTGGCTAAAACTGAATTATCACTTGCTAAAGCCTGCAGAATGAATTGTGAATTTTGATAAACCACTTTAAAGCTTGTAACTACTTTTCCATTGTAAATGTGGTGAATACCGTTGTCAAGGCTAACTTGAAGCTCTGATGAGTCATTTTCAAAAATCACAAATTCAGCATTAAAGCCTTCTGCATTGATAACATAATTTTGAGCATCGGCTTGACTTAATCCGTTTGTGTAAGTTTGGTCATCTCTAACTGAAAGAGCATAACCTGTATCGACCTCATTGTTAACCGCTTCTCCTGCTTCTCTTGTAAAGTAAACCTTAACCTTAGGCGAATCTTGCAATGCAGAAATGGTGATTTCGCTTGAAATAGTCTCTGGGTCAGGAGTTGAATAAGGTTTTCCGATATTAATTGAGTCGTTATAATCTTTAAGGTCAATCTGGTATTTTGCAATGGTGAACTTAGCCTCTTCCTCATTTTCTGGGTTGACTGCTTTGACATATTTTGCAAATTTCTCAGGCACTTTTGCCTCAAAAATGTATTCGCCTGCGCGGTAGAAGTTGTCAAGTCTCTTGCCGTCCACTCCTTGTGGTGTGGTAACATCGAAATACATCATGTCACTAATACTGCTTAAGTCAGAGCTTCCGTTAAACACCACATATTTTTTGATTTCATCAGCTGAAAGAGAAAGATCGCTCACAATTTCTGAAGGCTTTGTAAGGTCATCTTGCGTTACATACAAAGTGCAAGGCA
This sequence comes from uncultured Clostridia bacterium, assembly GCA_944363385.1. Lineage (GTDB taxonomy): Bacteria > Bacillota > Clostridia > Christensenellales > UBA1242 > Caccovivens. The sequence goes on along the minus strand of CALVUB010000005.1, from coordinate 7,827 downwards.
AAGTGATTTCTTGGAATTCTGAGTTTGCAAAAACCAAATCTTTGTTTGCCTCTGCAATGTTTCCAACTCTTATTTCAGCCATAACCATAGAAATGCTAAATTCGTAATCTTTTGTGATGGTTGTTGTTTGAATGCCGTCATTGTAAGAATAAGTTACTTTAAGTTTGTATGTTCCCAAGTTGTCAAGCGATAAATAACAGTGTTGACCGCCAGATATAGAGCCAACCATTTCGTAATATGGCAAATCAAAATAATTAGTATTGAAAACATTTAATGTTAAAGGTGACGTTTCTGCGCCTTTTCCACTTGTTTTTGTTGCTACAACCTTAATCTTGTCAGCATAACTTGCGTTCCCAAAGATAAACCTTTTTGAAAGATTGTTAAGTAGGTCATTGAAATAAATTTCAACACCAGCTTTCTGTCTTATCGTAGTTATAGTCAGCTCTGATTTTGTTTCGTCAAGCTCAATATTAACATTTGTAAGCCTCCACTTTGCTTTGAAGGTGGCGCTTCCGCCTGCTGTGGTGCATGCGACTGTGCTGTTTCCTTCATTGTCGGTGATTTGCGCTCCGTTTCCGCTTGAAACAAAACCGTCAAAGGCAAGTTCTTTTTCGCTGTCTGTTGGGTCGTTAATTGGAAAGCGGTCATCGCTTGCAACATAAAGCGTTTCGTTTTCAAGTCCGCTGAGGTTGAAGTCTACCAAAACTTTTGTCACATCGGTAAACACAGCATAGGTTGTCTGGGCTTGGCTGGTGTTATAGTCAAGTTTTGTCATAGGGTCTGCTGTAACATTTCCAAACAAACTTTCGTCAATTGTTGTGTCTGTTTGCCAGTTGTAAAGCACAAGACCACTTACATTTGCGCTTGCATTTGCATTGACTGTAATATCCATGCTAAGGCTTGTAACGGTGTCTGGGTTAACTGAAATAACAAGCTCGCTTTCGCCATTGCCATAAATTGTAAAGAAGATTTTTCCGTCTTTAATATGGCTGTAGCCATTGTTTGGTGAAAAAGATGAGCCGTTGACCATTATGTTTGAAACGGTAAAGTTATGAACATGGTTGTCTTTCCATGTGTTTGACATGGCGGTAAGAGCTGTTCTGTCTTCATTTGCTGTGAAATATCTTGCCTGATAGCGATATGTTGTAAAGTTTGAGCTGTCATACACTGTGAAAGAAGACTCTGTTGAAATCACCCAATCAAAGTTTGACAGCAGATTGTCGCCTTGACCATTTTTTTGAATGACAAGTTCTGAAATGTTGAAAACCGTTTGGTCAGCTGTTGTTTCTGTTCCAGTAAAGGTTTGAGGAAGACTGTCAAAAGAGTTCTCTGCAAGAGTTATTTCTTTAAAGGAATAGGTGAAAGGATAGCTTGGATTGTCAAGCACATTGAACGATCCGCTTTCGCTTTGAGCAACGGTCATCACCATGCCACTGACATAAGCTGCGCCAGTGGACTCAAATCTGATAACCGCTGGAGATTTTACAACATCAACAGCACTTTCACATGTAAAGTAAATGTAATAAACGCCATCACTGATTTCAATCTCGCAACCTGGATAAGTGAATGACACAACCTTCCTAAAAGCCTCTTCGTCCATATCTCCCCATGCTGTTAATCTGTTACTTTCAAAAAGAATTTTTGCATCGTAAGAAGTGTCACTAACTGCAAAAGTTTGTGCCTCATCTATGATTTTTGAATCTTGCATCATTTCGCTTTCGATTGGCATTTGTTGTGAAACAGGCGATGGATTTCCATGAGCATCATATTTCATTGTCGTAGTCAAGGTTGAAGAAATTTCTTCAGTGGTCAAAACAATGTTTTCTGTGCCAGTATAGTAGCTGTCGACCGAATCACTAATGCTTACCAACATTTCGTTTTGCAAAACTTTAAAAGGTTTTGTCTCAACAACTTTTGTCATAGTTTCGCTTGTAACATGATCTTCAATAGTATATTCACAGACAAGCGTGATATCTGAAAGTGCTTCTTGTATAACCCCTTGTCGCAAAAGTTCTAAAATTAAAGTGAAAACAGTGCCAATCTTGATTGTTGGAGATCCATCTTGAGGAACCACGTTCTCAAAAACCTGTGAGTAGCCTTTGATGTAAATTTTTTTCGTTGAAGAAATTGAAAGACCACTGCCTATGTTAGGTTTGAAAATGATACTCATTAATTCAATTTCATCAACCTCTCCTGGGAAAGTGAGATAAAATTCATATTTGTTGTGAGTTTGTTTGTTTTCAATTTCAAAATCTTCTGAATATTTAACATTCACATAACTACTCCAAAACTCATCCTCTTCGTTAACGGCAAATTTTGGCATAAGAGTTGCGTTTGTGGTTTGGGTGTATGCTGTGTCCACTGCAAAGTCGACACCACCAATTGTGTAGCCGCCAGTGTGTGTAAAGCCTGGTCTTGTTACTTTCACATAAGAAAGAACCTCGCTTGGCTTTTGCCCATAGCTTATGTTGACATAAGTTCCTGTGCTGTCTGTTCCGCCTGCACCTTCTGGCATGTCGTCAGAAAGGTCAACGGTATAGTACTCGTTAGGGCTTTTGGTGATATAGAGTTTAAGCACCAAAGGCTTGAACTCTGAGGTGATGACAAAGTGGGCGCCATCGCTTGCGCTGACCGAATAAAGGTTGTCCTCTGCAATGTAGTTTTGTATGTTTTCAAGAGTAAGAGTGAAGGTTGTTGTTTGCCCTGTCTGCTCTGAGCCTTCTTTGCCCTTTATGGTGTAACCAGTAACTTCATGCCCTGTTTTGGTAGCGCCGTTAACATTGTTTGAGCCAACTGAGTAGATTGCATAAGTGTTGTTGCCTGCCTTTGTAAAGGTTACAGATTGCCCTAAAGATATATTTAAAGTTCTGTCTGAGTCAACTGAAATCTTGTAAGTCAGAATGTTAAAGTTTGCAGTCAAAACAACACCTCTTTCAGCGCGGGGGTCGCTTTCTGCTGTGGTGACAAAACTCTCCCAAACTGAAGTGCTTGAGCCTCTTTCCCAGAAGGCGTTCCAGTTTGCGCCAACAAGTTGATATTGATTGCCATTTGTTGTGCCTTCAGTTGCAGTCCAACCACTGAAAGAGTAGCCAATTTTCTTATATTTTGTGGTGCTAAGTGCAACAGCTGGGTCGCGATAGCTATAGCTTGGCGCTAAAGAGCCATCGTCACTAACGCCCTCTTCGTCATCTTCACCATTCGAGCTGTAAGAAAGGTTTATAACCCTCTTTTCAACAAGCGGATTGATTGTGACAGTTGGCGCCGGTTTATTTCCTTTTGCGCTTGACTCAACAAGAGTTTTAAACTCTTCATTTGCAAGCAATTCTGCATTTGAGAAAGTGTTTACAACTGTGCCGTTTGAAAGATACCAACCAACAAGATAGTATCCGTTTTCAATCGACACGCTTGTAAATCCACCTTGCGAAATTGTCAAAGTGCCAAGTCTGTCTGCGCTATATCTTAATGTAAGACTTGCATAGTTTGTGGTTGTGAAAGGAGTTTTTTTGTCACCACTGTTAAGCACAAGTCCTTTAAAGTTTACACTTATCGTTTTGCTGGTCAAAGCCACTGTGATTGTAGAGTCTATTGTTCCTGGCAAGTATGTGAACTCAAAGTTGTTTCCAGAGTCAAATGTGCCTTTTAAAACATTGTTTGTCGCACCTTGAATTAATGATGCTTGTGACACTCCTGCTTGAGTTGAGCCTGCGTTAGAAAGTGTTACTGAAACGCCATAGTCAAGCCAAGTTTGAGCACCTGTTTTCAGTGCAAGACTATACTCATAGCCACTTGCAAGAGCATAGTCAAGATCTGTGGTTGTGCCTGAGAAGGTTACAAATCTCTTGGCAACCTCTTCATCAATTGGTTGTCCGTCAAGAGTGTAAGAAATGCTCACATCATAGGCTATTTTCGCAGGATAGATTGTGATTGTATAGGCAGGATCGTCAGAGCTTGCTGTGGTCTTTTCAAAAATATAAGAAAAACTGTTGTCTTGAATTTGAACACCCTCCACTCCGCTAACACTTGCAAGAGAGAAGAAAGCTTGCTCTGGTTCTCCCAATCTTATTGTGGTCTCTGTTGCGTTTGAAACCTCAAAAACACGACTAGTATAAGTTAATTGTTCCCCCTTATTTGAGCTAATAATGTAAACAGGCACTACTCCTTGGTAGTCTTGTTCAATATCCTTGCCATAATCAATTTGCACCTTGATAAAGGTTACCAGTCTGTTGATGGTAAGGGTTATACTTAACTCCTCAGTTGATGAAACTTCAAAGCTGTTTGTTTTAAATATTCTGTTTTTATAATAAGTTTCTCCATTTAACTCGACTGTACTGTTTGAGCCAACTTCATTAAATTTAAAGCCTGAAGTTTTATAAGTTAAAATATAGTAATCTTCATTTGTGCTAGTCACGGTTAAAGTGAATTTTTCACCCGCTTTGGTGGTTAAAGTTTTCTTTTCCCAATCGAGAATAGTTTGGCTTGAGTTGTTTGAAAGTGAAGCCGTGGCAAATTCAAGCCCTGTTCCTTTAAGGTTTATAGTCTGACTCTCTTTGCCAAAGACAAGCACAAGCTCTCCGCCGTTATCTAAAATGTTTGTGAAAGTGATGGTATAGTTTGCTCCATTCGCCTCTACCTTAACCGCAACTGGAGTGTAGGCGTCATAATAACCACCTGTATTACCAACTTTGTAGTTAATCCCTTCCCCTGTGCTGTTTGGGAAATAAGCATAAGCACCAGCGTTTAAATCTGAAACGCCAGTAGTGATTGTCCAATCTGATCTTGATGTGACATGCGAGCCTGCTCCCGCACCTTGGAAGATAAAGCCATCGTTTAATGTGAAATTGACTGTTATAGGACCGCCTGCTGGAATAGCTGAAAGATCATAGTCGTCACCTGTTGACATGGCTGTATGGGTTGCTCCTGTAACCTGAACTGCAGAAACGGCGTCTGACCCTTTTGCGTTGGTATATGCACCGCCTTCAGTGCTTGCAGCCGCAAAATAGAGCTTGCTTGTCAAAGTTTTTGCGTCTGACCAAGTCATATAAACAATGTCAGCATTGTCTGCATAGTAAGTCAAAAATTGGCTTTGCTCAGAAGTGTTTAACTCTTCAGTTTTGCCTGCATTTGAATAGAGAGTTCTGGTTTGATAGCCAAGTCTTTCAATAGGGCGATCAGTAATAATATTTTCCCATGGAGTGTCATAGCCAACATTAAAACTTACATCTCTTGTGCTGTAGTCAAAATCATAAGTAACATTAACAGTCTTTGATTCCCAAGTTAAGTTTACCACACCACTTTCAGCCACTAAAGGAGTGCCAATTGTGGCTTGATAACCTGTTCTAAGTGCATAAACACCGCCAACAGTTGCATTTTCTCTTAAAACTGGAGCAGAAGAAGCATATAAAACATGAGAGAAACCTGCAAGAGTGCTTGTGTAAGTTGTGTCAGTAAAGGCAACTCTCACCTGTTGAGAATCTGTTTTGTTGCCTGAGAAGAAATATTTGCCATCTTTATAAAATCCAACGCCAGTGCCTTCAATGTCTGAAACGCCTGGAGTAATTGCTGTGTTATAAAAAGCTGTGTAACCTTTGGTTGATGCGTCATCTTCAATTGTTATAGCACCGCTCATCTCTTCCGCTGTGGTAAGATAAGCCTCTTTTCCATTTTTGCTAGATGGATAAATCACAAATGTTCCGCTTTTCGCAGTTCCGATTGTGCTGTATGTAGAATTTGTTGGTTGATATGTTTCATCAAAGCAGTTGATAACTTTTGCACTGCCATCTAAGTGGCCAACAAGAGTGCCAACATTGTTTGTCTCATCAATCATTGAAGAAACTGCAAAACCACCAGAAACGGTTAAGTCCACGATTGAACCATTTTTGACCGCGCCAAACAGCCCGACAGCATTGCCTCTGAATTGCGAAGCTTGAGCAACGACAATATTTGAAATAGAGTGACCATTGCCAAAGAAATTGCCTTGAAAAGGATTTTCTTCTGTGCCAATAGGTGTCCAAAGCCCTGCACTTAAGTCAATATCATCTGCAAGATAGATGTTTGCGGTCACATATTTATCTACTGCATGACCCACTTGATAAGAAAAATATGCAAGGTCATCCGCCGAGTCAATCACCTTACAATCCAAGCCAAAATATGTAGCATCTTCAATCTTTGCCTCATTAAGTTCTTTCTCGACCCACAAAGGCTTCTCCTCAGTGCTTTCAAATTTTTCTTCAGCACTGGCCTGCACTGCCCTTGTTCCACTAAAAAGAGAAGGCACAAAAAGAATTGCCCCCAAACTCAAAATCGCTAAAGCTAAGAAAGTTAGTCCCCTTGATATTTTCTTTGACATAACAAACTCCTTCATTTTGAACTTATTGTGTTTAATTAATTTGGAATTAATACGCTTAATCCAAAATTAATTCATTTATATTATAGTCTTTTGTTTCGACAAAAGCAAACAAAATAAGCCACTTAAAGATAAATTTTTTATCTTTTAATAGCATACAAAAGTTTTTATTTTTTCACTCTAAAAAATGTTTTAATTTCACTTTTTTTACGAAATTTTGGGTTTTTTATGATTTTTTTGCTATTTTTTTAACATTTATTGAGAAATTTTTAGAATTTTTATTGATTTTGTGATAAGTTTTACAGCAAAAATGTTACAAAAACTTGACTTGATAACTAAAAAAAGCTACAATGAAATTGCAAAAAATTTTGTTGACTATGGAGAAAATTATGAACAACATTATTTTGACAGGCGACCGCCCAACTGGAAATCTGCACCTCGGTCATTATGTAGGAAGCCTTAAAACCAGAATCGACCTGCAAAACAAAAACGATTATGACGAATATTATATAATGATTGCCGACACTCAAGCGCTGACCGACAACGCAAACAATGTTGATAAAGTCAAAAACAACATCATTCAAGTGGCGATAGACTATATCTCTGCAGGCATAGACCCAAACAAAGTGACTATTTTTATTCAATCACAGGTGCCACAACTTTTTGAAATCACCGCCTATTTTATGAACCTGGTTTCTGTTTCTCGCCTCCAACGCAATCCAACAATCAAAGACGAAATAAAACAACGCGGTTTTGAAAAGTCACTACCTATCGGATTTTTAAACTATCCAGTCTCTCAAGCTGCCGATATTTTGGCCTTCAATGCAAATATAATCCCTGTTGGCGAAGACCAAATGCCTGTTATAGAAGTAACAAAGGAAATTGCCCACTCATTCAATAACACTTATGGGCAAGTTTTTAGAGAAGTCAAAGGGTTATTGCCTGAAAATAAAATTTGCGCACGCCTTCCTGGGCTTGATGGAAAACTAAAAATGTCAAAATCGGCAGGCAACGCAATCTATCTTTGTGATGACGAAAAGACCGTTAAAGAAAAAATCATGTCCGCCTACACCGACCCAAACCATATCAAAGTGTCTGACCCTGGACAAATTGAAGGGAATATTGTGTTTGCATATTTGGACGCCTTCTGTAAAGATGAGCATTTCGAAAAATATTTGCCAGAATACAAAAATTTAGACCAACTTAAAGCTCATTACAAACGGGGAGGACTTGGCGATGTAAAAGTCAAACTTTTCTTAAACAATATCGTCAACCAGCTGCTCACTCCAATAAGGGCAAAGCGAAAAGAGCTTGAAGAAAATATCGACAAAGTTTATGACATTCTGTTTGAAGGTGGCAAAAAAGCGAGAAATTCTGCTCAAAAAATTCTTGAAAAAATCAAAGAAGCCATGGGACTTGATTATGAAAAATTGAAAAATAAGAAAAATTAAAAAAAATATATTAAAAAATCATAAAAAAATAGC
>CALVUB010000004.1 GCA_944363385.1 uncultured Clostridia bacterium | reverse complement strand
CCATCGCAAAAATGGCGTTATTTTAATGGAAGATAACATTTCAATTGATGCCGATGTTGAAATAGAAGCAGGAGCAGTTATTTATGGAAATAACTTGGTTGAAGGGCAGACAATCATATCTAAAGGCGCAATTTTGAAGAGTGGCAACTTTGTTAAAGACAGCATAATTGGCAAAAATGTGGTTATTGAAGGGGCATATATTGAAAAAAGTAAAATTTCAGACGGAAAGAGAATTTTGCCATTTGAAAAGATTGTAAACGAGTCAATTTGAGTTATGGTTATCATTGTAGGACTTGGAAATATAGGGAAAGAATATGAAGACACCTATCACAACATTGGGTTTATGGTGGTTGACAGGCTTGCTCAAAAATTGTCAGCCTCTTTTTCGGTTGCAAAAGATAAATGCATGATTGCGAAAACCTTTTATAACGGTCAAAGCGTGCTTCTTGCCAAACCGACAACATATATGAACAATTCTGGTGAGGCAGTGGCGCTTCTTAAAAAGCGCTATCGTGACGGAAAAATTATTGTGGTTTGTGACGACATTGATTTGCCAGAAGGCAAATTGCGATATCGCGAAAAGGGGAGCAGTGGCACGCACAATGGTCTTCGCTCAATTGTAGCATTTGTTGGCGAAGATTTTGCAAGGCTTAAGGTTGGCATTGGCAGAGATAAGAGCATGGAGCTTGCCGACTTTGTGCTTTCAAAGATAAAAAACAAAGAGCTGTTTGACAAAACTATTGACGAGGCAGTAGACATACTTTTGGGGAAAATATGCTAGAAAAATTTTTTAAAGACATTTTGTTTTTGCTTAATAAGAAAAAGATTTCAGGAGCTGGTGACGGCGAAAAAGCTTTGCTTACTTTTTTGAAGGGCTCCTCAATTTTTTTGTCAGACAATTTTGCAAGTGCTGGCAAATTAAAGCGCGCTCTTTCAATGATAGGCAAGAATGTTGAAATCATCTCTTCAGCCGTTGACAAAAGCGAAGGCGAAAGCAACATGCGCCCTTTTGTGGAAGGGGCTTGCAAATTTTTAAATGGTCAGCTTGACTATCTTATCTTTTTGCCTTGCTCTGCAATTGTAAAGTTTGATTTGAAGGCTATAAAGGCTTTTGAAATTTCAAAAAATTCAACTTTCGATTTGACAAAACTCTGTCAAACGCTGTCGCAAATAGGCTATCAAAGAGAAGATTTGGTTTCAGATAAGGGACAGTTTGCTCTGCGTGGCGATATTTTGGATATTTTTCCTCTCACAGAACAAAATCCTGTCAGAATTGAATTTTTTGACGATTTGGTGGAGGAAATTCACTATTTTGACCTTGAAAATATGAAAAATTTGCAAAATTTGGAGCAAATTTCAATTTTTCCTTGCTCTTTAAGCAAAGGCGAAAACTCATGCGTTGACCTTTCTGAAAAAGTTATCTTAGAAGAGCCTGAAAAGTTTGAGAAAGAAGTCGAGATGCTTATGCAAAGTTATCAAACGCTTTCATATTTCGATCAAAATAACTATGCAACATTCGATTATATCTATCAAAAAAGTTTGCTTGTTTTTGACAGCTTAAACGACCTTAAAACAGACTATAAAATTTCCACCTTTCCTTCACGCAACTATTTGACCGACTTTTTGGCGCTTAAAAATGACATTAACTCTTATCGCAAAATGGGCATGAGAGTGGTGCTTTTTGCGGGGAACGAAAAATACAAGCAAAAACTTATCGATTTTTGCAATGAAAATAATCTTACTTGGCGCGATTTTGAAAATGATGAGAATTATTTAAACGCACTTTATCTTTCATCACTAGATTTTCCTTACCCAATCTCTTTTATAGAGCAAAATATTGTCTGCATTGGCAGTGACAGTTTGTTTAAACATAGCACCACCACTTTTTCCAAATCAAAGCATTCTGTTTTCTATCTTCCAAAACTTGGCGACTATGTTGTTCATACCTTTCACGGAATTGGGAAGTGTATTAAGATTGAAAGGCTGAAAATTGCCGATGTTGAAAAAGACTATTTTGTGATTGAATACAAAAATGGAGGTATTCTTTATCTTCCTTCAGAAGAGGCAAATTCGCTTTCCGCTTATGTTGGCTCTGAAGAAACCCCAAAACTCTCTTCTCTTGGGGGAGCAGAATTTGCTCGGCTTAAAGAAAGAGTTAAAGCCAGCATCAGAGAAATGGCTTTTTCGCTTGCCGAAATTTACAAAGAAAGACAAAATCAGAAGGGCTTCAAATTTGTTCGCGATGAGTTTTTGGAAAAACAATTTGCCGACCAATTTCCTTATCAGCTTTCAATCGACCAAGAAAGAGCAATTGCCGACATTGATAAAGACATGGAAAATGGAAAAATTATGGACAGGCTGATTTGTGGAGATGTGGGCTTTGGCAAAACCGAAGTTGCAATGCGTGCAATCTTTAAGTGTGTCTATAACGGCAAGCAGGTGGCGCTGTTATGCCCAACCACAATTTTGTCTCAACAACACTTTGCTACTTTATCTTCAAGGTTTGAAGGCTTTGGCGTCAAAGTTGCAGTGGTCAACCGATTTAAAACCACTCAGCAAATCAAAGACATTTTGCAGAGGGTGAAAGAGGGCAAGATTGATGTTTTGATAGGCACTCACAGGCTTCTTTCTGGAGATGTCGGCTTTTCTGACCTTGGTCTTTTGGTGCTTGATGAAGAACAGCGTTTTGGCGTTGAACATAAGGAAAAAATCAAAAATCAGTTCAGAAAAATCGATGTGCTTACGCTATCGGCAACGCCAATTCCGCGCACACTCAACATGTCACTCTCTGGCATTCGTGATATTTCAGTCATTGAAACACCTCCAAAAGACCGTCTTCCAATTCAGACCTATGTTTCTGAGCTTGATGACGAACTTTTGAAAGATGTTCTCTCTCGAGAAAAGGCAAGAGGTGGGATTTCTTTTGTCATCTATAACCGAGTTGAAACAATAGAGGAATTTGTGGCGCATATCAGAACGCTTTTGCCTGAGACAAAAGTGGCTTTCGCGCATGGTCAAATGCCTGAAAAAGTGCTAGAAAATATTATTGAAAGGTTATATAAAGATGAATTTGACATTTTAGTTTCAACCACATTGATTGAAAATGGGGTCGACCTTGCAAAAGCAAACACAATGGTGGTGATTGACTCTGACAAGCTTGGCCTTAGCACTCTCTATCAACTTCGTGGTCGAATTGGACGCAGTGACAAGCTAAGTTATGCATATCTAACTTACACCAAAGACAAGGTTTTGACTGAGCAGTCTGTCAAAAGGCTTGAGGCGCTTAAAGAGTTTTCAAGTCTTGGAAGTGGGTTTAAAATTGCCATACGAGACCTTGAAATTCGTGGGGCAGGCAATATTTTTGGCAAACAGCAACATGGACATATTGCAAAAGTGGGTTATGATATGTTTGTCAAACTGCTTGATGAGGAAGTTAAAAAACTTAAAGGCGAAAAACTTGAAAACAAAAAAGATGTCAAAATGGAAGTGGCAATTGATGCCTTTATCGATGAAAATTATATCACTTCAAGCGAAGAGCGAATTGTTTACTACACTAGAATCAGCGAAATTGAAAGCCAAAGCGACATGCAAAACATTCTTTCTTCGCTCTCTGACGGTTTTGGGACTGTGCCAAAGGAGATTGAAAACCTTTGCCATCTTGCTCTTCTACGCAACCTTGCGGGAAATTTTGAGGTAACAAAGGTGAGAATAAACAACTCGGTAAGCGAAATTCACCTAAAAAAACAGGAAAATGTTATTGATGAAAGACTCGCAAGAGCGTTATCTTCTTTTGAAGGTAAACTGGTTTTTGATAGCAATGTAAAAATTGTCTTCAATTTGAGTGGAAGGGTTGAAAACAAACTTGAAAAACTTATAAACTTCTTTGAAAAAGCATTAAAAAATGATTAATTTATAAAAAGTTAGCAATAATTTAAAAAAGATTTAAAAATGCTTTGAAATTTTAATGAAAATGTGTTAAAATCACTTTTGAGATATTTAGCTTTAAATGGAGACTTCTATGAAGAAAAAAATCGTTGGCCTACTTCTTTGTTTTACACTTTTAAGCATGTCGGTTTTGACAGGCTGTTCTTTGTTTTCAACCAACATAGAAATGTATTACAACACCATTGTTTCTACTCTTGAAAGAGATGGAAAAATTTTGACAATAACCAAAAAAGAACTTATTGAGTCTTATTCAAACTATGGCGCAATGTATGAGCAGTATTATGGCTACACCACAGAACAGGCATATGACATGTCGCTTACGCTTGCAGAAAATCGAAAAATCACTGTCGTTGAAGGTGAGAATATTGTTGAAAAGCGTGGCGGTCTTACAGATAAAGAAAAGGATTACATTTGGTCTCAAACTGTTGATGCTCTTTATGAAAACTTTACTTCTTATTATGACGATATTGTTGGAACAACAGACCCTGAAAGCACTTCAGAAGACACAATTTCTTTTACTGGCTATACAAAAACTGCAAAGATTGAAGATGGAAAGATTTTGCGTTTAAATGTTTCTACAAGCGTGATTGATGGATATACTGAATATGACGAAAGCAACAAGCATGACTATTCAAATGAAGAAGATTTGAAAGAAATTTATACAAATTTTGTAAATTATGTCACCACAAGTGAAAATGAAAACTATGAAAAAGCTTTTGATGAATACAAGGCTGACCTTATTTCTTCTGAAAAAGGGATAAATCTTTCTACTGATACGGTAGACCTTTTTGAAAGAGAAATCGACAGACTTACTCGCCTTATGTATGAAAATTATATCGTTGAAGTGTTCAGCGAAGAATATGACAATGACAGCGAAATCTCTTCTGTCACTATAAATGATGTTTTGTCTCTCTATTCAAGCAAAGTAAGAAGAGGTTATGTCCAATATGAAATTGAAAGTGATTCCTCTTACGACACAACCATACAAGAAAATTCAGCAGGCGTATATTACTATAAAAATGGTAGTGAGGACACAAAATATTTTACCGTTGCAAACATTCTTTTGAAATTTACTGACGAGCAACAAGAACTTTACAACAGCTATTATAAAAAATTTTACGGACAATCACCAGATGAGGGCGACCCTCCAGAAGAACTTGTAGACAGTGATGTGAGCTATGATGGCAATTATTCAAGAGAACAATATAATGCCGACCTTAATAAATTATATAGCCAGCTTAAACCAGTTGTAAGAGAAAGGCAAAGCGATGGCACTTATGTTGAAAAAGAAAGCACTTTAACGCAAGAAGGTCTTTTGAAGTTGGTTCAGTCACAACTTTCGAATGCTTCTTCCGAGCTTGAAAAAGCAAATCTTATCAACGAGTATATCTATATGTATGGCGAAGACACAGGAATGTTTAACGCCGAGTCGTGCTATGTGATAGGGCAGGATAGCGAAGGCAATGCGGTTTCAAGTTTTGTTGAACCTTTCAACGAGGCAGGGCTTAAGCTTTACAACAACGGCGAAGGACAATTTGGCGACACTTCCGACTATGTCAGAACAAACTATGGGCTTCATATTATCATCTACACAGGTATGGCTGAAAATCAAAACATTGCAAGGCTTTTGCTTACTGCTGATGAAAATTATAGCTTGACTTACAACGAAGGTGATGAATTCAATCCAGACAGCGCAATCTATCTTCTATATAACACCAGAGTTAACCCACTTGTTAACAAAACATATTTTGATGTGCTTTATGATGAGCTTTATCAAGAAGACCAAGGCAGTTATGAGTCAATTATGCTTGAAAATGCAAGAGAAGGCTATTCAATCGTTCACTACACAAGCAGATATTCTGACCTGTTTTAAATCATAAATTTATATCAAATTTGTGTTTTTGCATTAAAATGTTCTTGTTTGATTGACAAGAATATTTTTATTTGATAAACTATGCTCATGCGAAAATCTCAAAAACAACAAGCTGTTCAACTTTCTATTGACGGCAGGGCTGACACTTCTGTCTTAAATGATAAGATAGAATTTTTTGATGATAAAATTGAAGATATCTTAAAAAAGGGTAGTGCGCTTTATCCTTTAAATTCTTGCAAATACAACGCGGAAAAAGCGGAAAATGTTGTGAAAGTTAAGTTACGATCACGACAACTTAAGTTTAAAGAAGGTTTTGCAAAACCTTTAAGTGAAGAAGAACAAAAACAAAAACTTGCTGACACAGAGCAATCAGTTTCAAAAAAGAGCAGTAAAAAAAGCAAATTGAGAAATCTCTTCTTCTTTTTTCTAAACCTTGCCATCTTGGCTGCTGTTTTGACCTATCAATTGACAAAAGAGCCAATCAAGCCTTTGCCTAGCATTCGTTTTGACTGGGTTTCCTTTTTCTCAATGCTTTTGTTGTTTGGGGGAGTGTTATTGTTTGAAACAATCAACATGTCTTATCTTATGAAAATTTCCACAAACAAATGGAAATTTGGCACATCTTTCAAACTGACATATATTGGCAGATATTATGACAACATAACTCCGATGGCAACAGGCGGTCAGCCTTTTCAGATAGCCTATCTAAAATCACATGGAGAGCCAATGCATACATCTTTGTCAATACCTCTTGGTAAATATGTATTTCAGCAAATAGCTTGGTTGATACTGAGCACATTCTGTATGATTTATAGTTTTACGGTTATGAATATGAATGCCTTTGTTATGACCACAAGCATTATCGGCTTTGTTTTGGGTTCAGTGGTTTTATGTGCTACAATCTTTTTATGTGTTTGCAAAACTGTGGGCAAAAAATTGGTGGTCAAGTCATTAAAACTGCTCTATAAAATGAAGATAGTCAAAAACTACGATAAGCAATATGAGAAAATTATCAAGTATATCAGCGACTTTCAAGATGTTATGCAACAATATGCCAAAAATCCAAAAGATTTTGTTGTGCTGACTTTGACAAGTCTTATAAGAATGATTATTTACTATTCAACTCCTTTCTTTATCATATCTTTCTTTAATGGTGGAATAGAAGGGGATATGTTTATGAATATCTTTGTGATGTGTAACCTGGTTGATATGGCATCTTCTTTCTTCCCGTTACCTGGCGGAACTGGTATGAATGAATTATCTTTCCAATCTGCCTTTGCCACAATTGTAGGGCAGGGAGATATCTTGGTTTGGGTTTTGCTTGGTTGGCGATTTTTCTCTTATTATGTTTATTTATTGATGGGAATTATCATTCTTTCTTATGATGTAAGCTATGGCAACCGCAAATATCGTTGGTCAGTTGCCAAAGCAAACCTTATTGAAGAGAGCAATCAATTTAAGCAAATTCAGATTGACAGGTTTAGACTTGAAAGATCACGAAGAAGAAAGAAAATTTAACATTCATCCAGTGCTTTAATGAATAAAAAATAAACAGCCGACCAAAATAAGATTATGAAATTTAGCAAATCAAATTTTGGTTGGCTTTTTGCTTGTATAGGGCTGGTTTTACTTCTAGCTCTTAGTGTTTATCTTGGAGTAAGCGGATTTTTCTATCGAACAGGAGGCTCATATACAACCGATTTGGTTTTAGGGCAGAATATAGAAGCGGGTCTGCATAAAAATGAGGCTACATCCCTTTCTCTCAACTTTTCGGGTGGGTTTTTGCCAGACGAGCGACTTAATCAGGTGATAAGCGTTAAAAACGCAGAAGAATCTGCAAATTTATATCTGCGAGCAAAAGTTTTTATCTATACAAGTCAAAATCAAGTGGAAGAGCTTGATGTTGTTCAGAATAGTAATTGGACAAAAAATGACGATGGCTATTTTTACTATAACAGTCTTGTTAATCCACTTGAGCAAATAAATTTCTGCTCTCATGTGATTGTTAGCAATAATTTGCAAGTGGTTAGCTGGAAAAAATATATTTTGACTGTTGTGTTTGAAACACTTGACCAGTCAGCTGATATTTTGTCACTTTGGGGCGTTAATCCTGTCCAAAATGTTTGACAAAATAAGTCGTTTTAATTTATAATATTTTCCATAAAAGGAGAATTATGTCATTTGTTCCACCTCCACCACCGCCAAGACCTCAAAATCAATATAATCAAAAGGCGCAAAACACTTCTTTAGAGCCAAAGGTTGAAGCGCAGGTGGGAAAAAAGAAAAACTCGATAAGCAAGGAAAAGAAAATGAAAATTCTTTTCTTCTTTTTGAGCGCTTTTTGTTTTGCCTGTGCAATCGTTGTTTTTACTCTTATGTTTGTTTTGTAACAAAATTCTTCAAAATAAGTTTGTTTAATTTGAGAAAAAGGGCAATCATTTTTTTATGAAAAGTTTGATTGCTCTTTTATTTTTGCCATTAACTCTCTTTGTCTTTTGCTATTTTGACCTTTCGCCATCTTTGCCGATGGAAAATGCAACGAGGGCAAGTTTTGTTATGGAAGAAAGACTTGAAGGTTATGACTATATCCAAAATGGCGAGCAGTTTATCATAGAGGTTTACAGCGATATTGAAAGCTTTTATGCAATGCGCTCTCAAGATATTATAGGTTTTAATCTATATTTTCAATCACTTGACATAAATGATTTTGCAAAATCTGTCAATGGGCAAATTTTTAAAAGGCAAAGCGTTGAAGGGATTGAAATCTATGAAGGCTATACAAATTGCTATAAAGACTTTCGCTATGTAGGCGGGCAAAAGATAAATATTCAAATTGCAGTTAAACCAAACGAGGTGGTTGTCGGATTTCCGCTGATTTTGACAGGTTTTTGATTGAAAGATTGCTTAGAGGCACAAAATCTATGTATAAAATAATTTATCTTCGGCAATAAACTTGGCAGGAGGTAAAAAAATATGCAAATTACAAAGAGAAACAAATTGGTCGAGTTTTTAAAAAGCTATTGGGCATATTTGTCAGTTGCGGTGGTCGTGCTTGTGGTTGCAATCACTGTGGGGGTGCTTGCAGGCGGACAATCAGTGCCAACTACTACGCCAAGTCTTGAATTTTCTTTGCCAATGAACGAGGCAAACATTGTCAAAGATTTTTCTTCGACCGAGCTTCAAGAAAATGAGACTTTAAATCAGTGGGAGGCGCATCTTTCTGTCGACTTTACTTCAGAAAACGCCGATGTCTTTGCTGTGCTTGACGGAACAGTTTCGAAAGTTAGCTATGACCTACTTAATGGCTACACAGTTGAAATCACTCATGACGGCGGTTTTGTAAGCCAATATGCTTCACTCGCTGAAGAACCAACTGTGAGCGAAGGCGAAGCTGTCAAATCAGGGCAGAAAATTGGAACTGCTGGCAATAGTGCTTCTTTTGAAAGCCATCTTGACAATCATTTACACTTTACTCTTTTGCTTAACGATCAACCAGTTGACCCCAACAACTATTTAGACTTGCAAAACAAATAAGCAGAAAAAATCTGCTTTTTTTGTTTGGTGTTTTATTGCAGTTATGATATAATATACTGCGGAGGAAATATGAAAACAATTGATAAAGTAAAACAAATTATTGCAGAGCAACTTTGCATATCAACTGATGATATATCTGATGAAGCAAAAGTCGTGGAAGATTTGGGGGCAGATTCTCTTGATGTTGTTGAAATGCTTATGACATTTGAAGATGAATTTGGTGTGTCAATTCCTGATGAAAAACTGAAAGAACTCAGCGACATTCCATCAATTGTCAAATTGATTGAAGAATATAAAAAATAAAACAAACTTTGCCCGCTATTGACAAAAATTTGACCATAGCAAAAGTCAAATGTTTTTGGCAAAACTTGCTCAAATCTCTAGAAAAAACTAGAGATTTTTTCTTTTTCAACAAAATTTGACATATTTTTTAATTTTTGTTCATAGGTTATCGCATGGAGGCATAGCTATGAATAATGAAAAGCTCGAAAGGGTTACAATGCTTGCAAATCACATACTTTCCACACACGATACAATAAGAAAGACGGCAAAGGTTTATCATTTAAGCAAAAGCACCGTTCACAATGACCTTTCAAAACGGCTTTTCAAAATTGATAAGCTTTTATATTTAGAAGTTCAACAAATTTTGGATGAGCATTTCAGAGAAAAGCATATTCGAGGCGGAGAGGCAACAAGAAAGAAATATATGCTAGAAAATGCAAACAAAAACCATATCTCACAACAATCAGACGAATTGGAAGATGATCAAAAAGAATAAAAAACAGTTTGGTAAACAAAAAAAACAGCTTAAAAAATAGCTGTTTTTTACTTTTTACCAGCTGAGAAAAGAACATTTTTCATTTTTGCTAGCAAAATTTCTTCAGCTTTTTCTTTGCCTTTGCCAAGATATTTTCTTGGGTCAATCTCTTTTTTATTTTCTGATAAAATCTTGCGCGTTTCTGAGGTAAAGGAAAGTCTTATATCTGTGTCAGTGTTGATTTTGACAATATTGTGTTTTGTGACAGCTTCCATCAAAAGCTCTTCACTAACACCTTTGGCTTTGGTTAGCTGTCCACCAAAGTCATTGAAAGTTTTGATAAGAGCCTCATCAACTGTTGAAGCGCCATGCAAAACAAGTGGAAGAGAAGGCAACAGCTTTTCAATTTCGCTTAAAATATCCATTCTTAAAGTTGGGTTTTTGCTGTATTTGTTAACTCCGTGACTTGTTCCAATTGCAACAGCTAGTAGGTCAACACCTGTTTCACGAGCAAACTTATATGCCTCTTCTGGACTGGTGTAAATGTTTTGGTCGGCTTTGACATTGTCTTCAATTCCTTTGATTTGACCGATTTCGCCTTCTACAAGCACGCCTTTTTTATGAGCATAAGCGCAAACTTTTTTTGTAAGTTTAACATTCTTTTCAAAATCAAAAGCGCTTCCGTCAATCATAACACTGTCAAAACCAAGGTCTACTGCTTTTTTGCAAACCTCAAAGCTTTTGCCGTGGTCTAGATGAAGAAAGAGTGCAGGGTTTTGCTTTTTTGCAATTTTTGCAAGCGCCATAACAAAATCCTCGCCCATATATGAAAGCGCACTTTCTGAAACAGAAATTATGGCTGGACTTTTGGCTTTTAAACTGGCATTTATTATTGCTTGCAGACTTTCCATATTGCAAAAATTGAAAGCGCCAAGCGCAAAGTGTTGTTTTAGTGCTTTGTTTAAATAAAATTTTAAATCTTTCATTTTCACCTCTTTTATTGTCAGTTTAACACATTTTTTGCTTTTCTCAAACATATTTTATGATGTGTGAGGTCTTTATGAAAAAATTTTTGGCTGTGACTATGCTTATGTTGCCACTTTTTCTTGTAGGTTGTGGGCAAAAGAAGTTTGATTTGAAAGATTATATGAGCGAGATAACAAATGTATATTATCAGGCAGAAGGAGAGGGCGTTAATGCCAGCATTAGTGTTGGGCAAAGAGAGATTGACTATAAAGCAAACGGTATTCATGGTGAGGTGTGTGATTTTTCGCTTATTGAGGTTAAATTTGATAAGGTGAAAAATCAGCAAACTGAAGATATTGAAATTGTTGTTGACGGCGTAAGTCAGCCGTTTACTCTTGAATTTAATCCTTTGACAGATGTGTTTGTGGGCGATTTAGGCTATGCATTAAAGCAAGGAGCAAGTGTTTCTTTGGTTATAGAGGGACAAAGGCTTGATATGGACAACATCACCGACAGGCTTATCTCTTCATCTGATGCACTTGAAAAAGCGCGAGTGGCACTTATTGACGAGATAGCCTCCTGCTATAGTAGCGGAACTTTTTGCGGAGAGTGCTATCTGAAGCTTTTGCACGAGAGAGGTGCAAGCTTTAATCAACTTTTCTGGAGTTTTTCGCTTGTCTGCCAGAAAGGAGTGAAATATGATGTTGTTATCAATGCGCAAACTGGCGATGTTATAGGCGAAAATTTGTAAATTAAAAAACTTTGAGCAAAAAGTTGTGTAATTTTTTGTAACATGATATAATTTAGTTATGAAAAATATGCACGAACAAGAAACAAAAGCAGAAAACGCAATTACAATTGTTGTTTGTTCTAAAAAATCAGATAACAAAATGCGTAAAACTGACGAGATTGAAAAACTTTCTACAACTGCAGGTCTAAATGTGGTAGAAAGCTTTTATCAAAATGTTAAAGATTTCAACCGCTCGACTGTCATTGGCTCGGGCAAAGTGGAAGAGATAAAAAATTATATAGCAACCTGCGAAGAAGTCATTGATGTTGCAGTTGTTGACTATCCGCTCACAGGCTCACAAGTCAAAAACCTTGAAGACGCTTTTGGTGTTAAAGTGATAGACAGGGTTGGGCTTATCATTGACATTTTTGCACAAGGGGCTCAAAGCAAAGAGGCAAAACTTCAGGTTAAGCTTGCCCAAGACCTCTATCTTCTGCCACGACTTTCTCAAATGCAAGGCTCAAGTGGAAGATTTGGCGGTGTTGGTGTTGGTATGAGAGGACCAGGGGAGAGCAAACTTGAACTCAACAGGCGTGTGCTTGAAAAAGAAATAGATTCGCTTAAAAAACAAATTGCAAAAATCAAAAGTCAAAGACAAATTTCAAGGCGAGAACGACTTGCTTCAGATTTGCCAAAAATTGCCCTTGTAGGCTATACCAACTCTGGCAAAAGTTCTCTTTTAAATGTGCTTACAAAAGACAATATTTATGCTGACGATAAATATTTCGCAACTCTTGACACCACCAGCAGAAAACTTTATTTAGGCGAGGGAGAGTATGCACTTTTGACTGATACTGTTGGCTTTATTTCCGACCTTCCACACCAACTTGTTGACGCTTTCTCTTCAACACTTGAAGAGGCAACTGATGCAGACCTACTTCTGCACATTGTCGATGTTTCTCTTCAAAAACAAGATGGCGATAAAAAAGAATACGAGGTCAACATTGACATCACAAACAAGTTGCTTGACCAGCTTGGTGCAACAAAAAAACGCATTGTTGTGCTTAACAAATGCGATAAACTTTCCTCTCCAATCGAGATAAAAAACAGCCAAATTTTGCTTTCAACCAAAACCTCGGTTGGGATTGATAAACTTATCGAAGCAATAAAAATAATGCTAGAAGATTGAAATTAATAAAATAGTGGCGACAAACCACTATTTTTTATATGTTTCAATTTTTTTAAGTTACAAATTATTTTTATTTTCTTTTTGCGCTGTACTGTTCATTCAACTTTTCAAGCAAAAAGTCAAGCTCAATTCCATGTGCCATAGCAGCCTCTTCAATGCTTTCTTCTTCACCAATATGGCAAAGCACGCAAAACATTCCAAAACCCATAAGCACCTCAGCAAGGCTTTCGTCAAGGTCAAGAAGTTGTTTGATTGTCATGTCTTTGTTTATAACATTTTCTTTTTTCATTTTTCACCTTCATTTATTCTTTCTGATATAATCATAGTCATTCACAAAAAATTGTCAAGCCTTTTGAGGCAAAAACATTTTGTCTTTTTTTGTCGCTTGTGCATTTTTGCTAGGTCAGTTGAGTAGAGTTATACCATGGAAAAATTGAGTGACATCATTTCAAAAAAAGTTATTTCAACTGAAGAAGGGCAAGAGGTAGGCTATGTTTTATGCCCAATTTTTGAGGATAAAAACTTGCTGGGCTTTTCAGTTTGCGATGAAGAGAGTGAACTTGAAAAATTTTTATCGATTGACGATCTTTTATTTTGCAAAGATGAGGTTTTTATTCCATCAATTTTTTGCATGCAAAACGTGATTGTGGAAGAAGGTGTGAGTCCGTTAGGCAAGCTTGTCTTTAGTGACGATGGTCAGTGTTTAGGAAGGGTGGAAGAGTGCTTTTTGGAGAAAAATAAGATAAAAAAATTGCAGACAAATTTATGTGAAATTATGCAAAAAAATATAGCATGCCTTGGCAAAGATTTTGTTATTTTTAAGAAAAACAATAAAAAATCAATAAAAAATAATAAAAAATCACAAAAAAATACAAAAATAACAGAAATTTTACCAAAAGTTGAAATTTTAAATAAAATTGACAACGAAAATAATTTTTTAAATTTTTCTTTGGCTTTGCCTATAAAAGC
Source organism: uncultured Clostridia bacterium (assembly GCA_944363385.1). GTDB lineage: Bacteria > Bacillota > Clostridia > Christensenellales > UBA1242 > Caccovivens. Next base: position 5,992 of record CALVUB010000004.1, on the reverse strand, counting down.
TATTGCAAATAAATCAACTGTTGTTGGCAAAAAACTTACAAAAGATGTGTATGGATTTAATAATGAATTGATAGGAAAAGAAAACCAAATTATTACCGAAAAAATGATAAAAAAAGCTGTAAAACACAATAAATACAATTTTTTACTTTTTTGTTGCAAATAACATTTTAGAAAAGAATTTTTCGCAGATTTTTCTGCGATTTTTTTATTTTTGATTAATAAAAATAAATTCTTGATTTTTTTGAATAAATCTTGTCTATTCGTTTGTATTTTTGTCGACAATTGTAGTAAAATAAATTAGCGAGGTAATTGTGGTAAGAATTATTCCTAGAAGAACTAAAGTCAAACTCGAGTTTGTTCGAGGCTTTACAGCTATCGATTTAGTTTTGGCAGTCATCGCGGCAGCCATTTTGATTGTACTTATTATTTCAAACTTTGAAGGTCATATATGTGTGGCTATCGTTTGGGCAATTTTTGGAGTGTCCCTCTTTTTTAAAATTTCAGATAGCGACCGACTTTACATAACTTATGTGCATATAATTCGATATTCCATGCAGAAAAAAACTTACCAAAAATATCCTAAAAATAACAAGCCAAACATAAAAGCGATTGTTCCTTTTGAAGGAATTTATCAAGACAGGTTTTTATCTTTCGGTGGTTACTATGCTCAAGTGCTGGAAGTTAAACCAATTTTGTTTGGACTTTTAAATGAATACAACCAAAATAATGTTATTGATGTGGGTTTTGGAAATGCTCTTCGCAGGTTAGAAGAAAGCCAAATCTGTGAAATAGTGAAAATTAACAAGGCTATGGTGCTTGATGAATACACCAACAATGAAAACAGAAAATATGATAGACTTCTTGAACAGGTTTTTGAAAAACAAATGACTCAAGCTGAGTTTGATGCTCGGGCTCCAATCTTTCAAGCAAGACTTAATTATATTGAAGGGAGAAATAGGCAGGAGAAAATTTACAAGGATTATTTCTATCTTGTAGTTCTTGGTAAGGACATTGAAGCGCTTGAAAACACCGTAAATGGTATGGCAAGTTCGCTTGCAACTTCACTTGTTCCTGTAACCACGCGAAGGCTAAGCGGAGAAGAGCTGGCAATATTTGTCAAAGCAAATTATAACCGTGAATTTGATGAACGCGAAATTGAAACTGTGCCTTATACTGATTACATAAAGTGGGCAACTCCAGATAAGATTAAATTTAAAATGGCCAAATACAGCATTGACGACAAATTTTATAGAACCTTTGTTGTCAATGAATATCCTTTGCAAGTTGGCAATGCATGGGGGGCTTCTTTCTTCCTGCTTGATAGAACAAAAGTGGTGATGAAATTTAAGAAGGCTCCAAAATATGAAAGTGAACGAAAAATCGACAAAGCCATCATGGATATGGAAACTAAATTATACAAAACAGGAAAAAGTTCTACTCAAATTGAAATTCAAACACACCTTGACACTCTTAGAGACTTGTTGCAACAACTTAAAAACAACAACCAACAACTTTATGATGTAAACACCTTTATCACTTGTGAAGATACCGCTCGAAAAGATGTTAAGGCGGTGCTTAAGCAGGAAGGCTTTAGATATAGTGAACTTTACGCAAGACAAATTGACGCCTTTATCTCGTCAAATATATCAATGAGAGACAATATGCCAGAAACACAGCGAGGTTTCCCAACATATACCCTTGCTGGCGTGTTTCCTTTTGTTTCAAGTGAGCTTCAAGACGAAGGCGGAATCTATATTGGTGACAACATGTATCCCGTGTTTGTAGATTTCTTCCAAAGAAACAACCAAAGAGTAAATTCAAACATGATGGTTATCGGAAAGTCTGGTTCAGGAAAATCTTATGCAATTAAAATGCTTCTTGCAAATCTTGCGGCCGATAGTACAAAAATCTTCATATGTGACCCTGAGAAAGAATATTACCGCCTTACTGAAAGTTTGAAGGGAAAACTTATAGACGTTGGTTCATCGCTTCAAGGTATTATAAATCCTTTCCATATTATCAGAGCGCTTGACAAGTCAGATGATGAAGATGATGGTTCACAATCTGAATATTTTAAGGTGGAGAAAAAAGACGACTCTTTCAATCAACACCTTCAGTTCTTAGAGCAGTTTTTTAGAACGGTTTTGGAAGGAATTTCCTCTGATGCTTTCGAAATTGTCAACTCACTTGTCCTTAAAATGTATAGCGAGAAAAATATTAATGAAAACACCGACCTTACAAAACTAAAACCGCAAGATTATCCAATCTTTGATGATCTATACGCGCTTTTACAAAAAGAACTTAAACAGGCAACCGATGAGTTTTATTCGCAAAACTTGAGAATTGTAGAAGCTTATATAAGGAAATTTGCAAAAGGCGGGCGAAATTCCAACCTTTGGAATGGACCAACCTCTATCGAAACAAATGAAAATTTTGTTTGTTTCAATTTTCAAAGCCTTATCGCGGGCAATAACGCAATGCTTACCAATGCTCAAATGCTTTTGGTTTTCAAATATCTTGAAAATGAAATCATAAACAACAAAGACTACAACGATATCCATGGAACAAACAGAAAAATTATTATTGCAGTTGACGAAGCTCACACTTTCATCAATCCAAAATATCCTATTGCGTTAAACTTTATGACGGCAATGGCAAAACGTATCCGTAAATACGGCGGAATGCAGATTGTTATCACGCAAAACATCAATGACTTTGTGGGTTCTGAAGAAATTAAGCGCCAATCAACGGCGGTTATCAACGCCTGTCAATACTCAATCATCTTCTCACTTTCACCTAATGATGTTAACGACCTTATCGAACTTTACAAAAACTCAGGCGGAATTAATAAGGAAGAGCAGAACTCTATTGTTACCGCTCAACGAGGACAGGCCTTTGTTATAACAGCGCCAACAGCAAGAACTACCGTTCATATCAGAGCACTAGATGGCATTGAAGCCATGTATGAAAAGAGAACTCCTGGCAGATAAAACTTTCTCACTCTTTTGTTACAAAATATCAATTAATTTAAAAGGGGGCTAAAGCTTGGCAAATATCAAAAAAATACACTTATTTGTTTGCAGTTTGCTTGTTTTGTTTGCAAGTCTCTTTTTCCTTGCTTGCGGTCCAAAAAATTATGATAATGTGACTTTAACTTGTTCGGAAGAGTGGGTTACAATGAAGATTGGTGAGCAGAAGGATTTGGATTTTACTATAAATAATATGGTTGATGATATGGACAACAGCCTCAATATCAAATTTTCAACTAATGGAATTGTGACAAGCGAAATTGTTTCAAGCCAAGAAAATGTTGTCAAAGTCAGATTGACTGCCGTTGAAGCTGGCACTACAACCATGACAGTCACCACGCTTGAAGGGCTAAAATCTTGTGAAGTTTCCATTAATGTAACCAAATTTTCAAGCTATGTCAGTGCAGGCGAAAATTCACTTTTTGTTTCTTCTTCATCACCACTTTTTGTAAGCCCAAGTGATTTTGTGTTTGAAGACGATGCTACAGAGCGAAATTTAAATTACTATTTTTATGGAATAAACAATGGTTTAACTCTTTCGCTTGACAATGTTTCATCTTTAAATACCACAACAGATGGGACTGAAATAAGGACTTTTTATAATCAATTTGTTTCTGTTGAACTTGTAAATCTGGCTGATAGCGGAAAAGGTTACCTTATTTTCACACATCCAAATGGAACAAAATACACTCTTGGCCCAGAGCAAATAGATCTTTCCTTTGGAAGCTCTGTTTTAAACACCAAGTATGATTTTGTTAAGGTTGAAATCGCTTCTGATGGAAGTTTTATCATTCCAGATGAGGCAAGTCCTGTTTCGTTGGGACAGACATTTACTTTCTTAGCACATTACCAGTCTGACAGCGAAAGTGATATTTATACGCAAAGGGAATTTATTGTTTTTAAAGATATTGATGGCAGTTCTATTCTATATAATTATGGTTATGTTGTGCTTGATGAAGAAAAGGAGGCTGTTGATGTTGATATCAACGAAATGTCAATCGTTGAAGAGGAAATCAAACTTGGCACAAGCGATTTTACAGGCAGTGAGCAATATGTTTTTGATAGCGATAAAATCACTTTAGTTCCTGATTATATTATCAATCATCCTACAGAGGAAAATTATAGCGTTGACTATAAACGCGCTAGGCTTTATATTGCCATTGTTGAGGCTAGTGACCTTATAAATTATAAATTCAAATTTGACCAAACAAATGTTTTCAATGTGACAAGTGAGGTTTATAGTTTAAGTGATGGCACATCATCAACAACTCTTTATGTTTTTGAGATTTCAACTAGGTCACAAGTTGAAAATGAGGTTAATTTTGTGGTGAATTTTTATTATGAAGGTTTTGATAATTCAGAAAATCAAAATGTTAACCGCACCTTTACCATTCCTGTTGCCATTCAAAATCGACCAAACAACTTGTCGATAAGCGGAGCGAGTTTTTCAAATAGCACGCTGGAAAGTAAAAGTTTTTTGTTCTACAATAACTATCAATTAGACACTATTGGTTGGCAAAAATATTACTTTTCTGTAATGCCAAACGACAGCCGTTATGACAGATTGACAATCACTCTTCCAGCAGGTTGTGGCGTTAAGGTAAGGTATCAAGGCACTGAATATCAAGCAACAGAAGACCAAGAAACAATTGTTGAAATTACAAATCTTTCAAATTATGTTGAATTTAGAGGTATAAACGGTTCAGATGCTGTTGAAAATGCAAAAATAGAAATCGCTTTAAACTACAATATTTTAGGCGAAGATTTTATTGTGTTTGATTTTAATTACAGCATAAAAGAAGGCTCTACAACTATAGACTTCGTTGAAAACTATAAGAATTATACTTCTTTTGACTTGGCACTTAATGAAAATGATGGTGAAGTTGATTTTTCAAATATAATTTATACTGACGCTAATTTTAACGAGTTGATTTTTAATCGCATCTCTGGCAATCAAGATGTTGTGCGTTTTGTGCTTGATGAAAATCTTTGCATTGAAGAAGGTGGCAAATATTATCTTGGATTCAAGGTTGTGCCAATTGCTTTAGGAATGGCAACATATTCGATAACTTTGCCAAACGGTCTTGCCACTTCGGTCACATTTCATGTGGTTGAACAATTAAATTCAATTTCAGTCACTTCAACAAATCAAAATGCAAACATGGCTATTGTCGAGCAAACGTCAAACGAGGCCGTGCTTTATGCAAGATACAACAGCTCACAAACACTGGGCAACTATTTTGACCTTGCAATCCTTTCAAATCAAAGCGAAACCGTTTTGGAAAACTCGCAAGCAATAATTAGCTATGAGATGGCTTTGGCTTCTACAGAGAGCGCTTGCACCATTTCAAACATCTTAGGTCAAGAATTTTTGGTGAATTTGCAAAACACAGGCTCTTCAACCATAACTTTGAAGGTAAGAGGTTATAAAGTCAACAACTTTATATCAAGCATTGACACTCAAACTTTTACTATCAAAATCATCAATTATGAATACATAAAATCGTTGGATATAAACAAAATCAGTGACGGACAAAATGAAAATTATCCAGCCTCGTCAACTGCGCGTTATGTATATCTTTATACTGCGCCAAACTCTGTTCAAAGACGAACCGCTCAACTTGAGCTTAACATTCAACAGCCTACAAACACTTCAGCTTATCTGTTTAAAGATCCTAAGGTAGGAGAATTTGTAGCTGAAGAATTTGACCAAAGCTTTGTTTATTGGACAATTCCGACTGAGAGTTTTAAGGTGAAACTTAACGGAGAAATAGTTGACAAAATGTTTGTTGGTCAAGGGGCAAACAATGTCTATCAGATTTATGATACTTTTGATGCCTTAGTTGCAACCTTTGATGTTGAAAATTTGACATTATCTGTTTCAGCTGATGTGCGTAGTTCTAATGGTGACTATTTCATTTTAACAGCAAACATAGACCAATATCAAACAGCAACCAAGGCAT
>CALVUB010000003.1 GCA_944363385.1 uncultured Clostridia bacterium | reverse complement strand
TCTATCTTGTATTCAGTTTGCACCTGACACTTCATCACAACTTGTTGGCTATGAAAGCAAACTTATCTTAAAAGGTGATGTTTATATCTATAACTGGCTGACGCTTGATGAGTTCCAAGGAGGAGCGATACTTGACTTCTTTAATAAATATGAAGCACTTGCTCCATTTGGGCAAAGCATTATTAACCAAATCAAACAAAACATTATTGAAAATTATTCGGACTTTAAATACACCTACAATGGAAAAGATTATTATTTGTTTGGAATTTTGGATTTGTATGCCAGCGTTTTAGGATCGTTTACTTTCCAAAGCAATGGCATTATTGACCGCAGTCAATTGAACAACAAAAAATTTAACTACCAAACTGCACCTCTAACAGGCTCAATTAATGTTGGTATTACAGCCGACTATAGATTTGAACTTCTAACCTGCTATGGCAACACTAATCAAAATAAAGATCAGCCTTATATCAAACCAGGAATGACTTATGAAGGCGACCAAGTTGTTTTGGGGGAAATCAAACAGCCAATGAGAAACATTTAAAAGGAGAAAAAGAGTATGAAATTCAAGCATTTTTCATTTTTGATAATTTTACCTATGCTTGTCAGCATATTCTTTTTCGCCGGCATTTTTAGAACCAATTTTAATTCTGATGCATCAATTGAAGGTGTTTCAGGAAACACCTACATTTTGACAGCAAGCGTTGGAAATTCATATGGGCATTATTTTAAAGACAACGGCAACAATTCAACCCTTGTTGGAAGCGAAATTTCAGATGAGGGTGGAAATTATTATTCTATAGTGCCAAATACTAGTATTTTATTGAATAAAACAAGTTCTGGCTATGCCATTGTTAGAGCAACAAATGACATTAATGCTCTTGTTAAAAAAGGTGTGGTGTATGCTCAAGCAACTTTTAGCTATAAAGGCAATGGTAAATCTGTTTCAAATTTAAAGGTTACTCTTTCGCAAGGGGGCAACTCTGTGTCTGTGACTACAAATGGTGAACAAAAACTTACAGAATACAAAACAGATATGTTAAAACTTGTTTGCTCATCAAATGAAAATAACCCTACAACTGAAATAAGATTTGATTTTTCAACCCTTTCAGCCACTTCAGTTGGCTCTTACAGCGATTTTGTGTTGTATCAGCCTACAATAAAACTTTACACCAAAATCAACGAACTTGAGTTTAAAAATACCGATAGCATCGTCTCTCCTGGAAACTCTGTAAAACTTGAGGCAACAAATGCAATTTTACAAACCAATAATGTTTCTGGAAACTTTTTAAGTTATTCAAAAATCAACCATGAGATTATTTATGAAATTATTTCAGGCGCCTCTTATGCAGAAATTGTTGGCAATTATCTTTACATAAATTCTGATGCTTCTGAAGGTGCTCAAATTGTGATAAAAGCAAAAACAAGAGAAAATTCTTTTAATAACAACTATATTGAAAGCAAAGTTGTGACCTTTACTGTAAGCAAGAGCCAAGTTGAAGTTAAGGTTGAAACTGATTTTGAAAATGGGCCACGAATAATTGGTGAGGGCCTATATAATGTAGGTCGAAGAATTTTTTTGAGATATGTTCCAAAAGAAAAATTTATTTTTAAAGGTTGGTTTGTTAATGGAATAATGGTTGGTAAAGAATCAGCTGATGAAGTTGAAGATTCAGCCGATGAAAAAGAACCAGTCAAGCAGTTTGTTTATACTGTCACTGCCGGTGATGTAATTGAGGCAAGATTTGTAAAAGAAATCACCATAAAATCGATTGGTGTAAACAATAAAGTATATGATGGAACGACTGATATAAATAAGGAAGACATAATCTACAACTTTGACGGAGTTGAAGAAGGCCATCAAGTTTACTTTACTGGTGCAGACATCTCGTTTGCCTCTGCTTCTGCATCCACGGAAGTGCATATTGATGTAGAGAATATGGACAATATTGTGCTTGCTGGAGAAGATGCACATTTATATGTGCTAACAAGCAAAAATGTTCCAGACAGTTTTGCAACTATTTTGCCAAGAGATGTTGTTATCACTCCAAATCAATTTTCAAAACAGTATGGCGATAAAGAGCCAGATCTGACCTACTCTGCAAAAGGGCTTATCACTGGAGATAGTTTGTCAGGTTCTCTTGCAAGAGAACAGGGTGAAGAGGTTGGGTGTTATGCAATCAATCTTGGCACTCTTGAAAACTCAAACTATTCAATCGAATTAGCAGAGGGCGATTTTACTTTTGAAATCACAAAGCGTCAGCTTATATTTTCGCAGTTTTATGTGGAAGACAAAATTTATGACCAAACGACAGAGGCAACAATCGTTGCCACACTTGACAACATTTATGCCGACGAAGATGTGTCAGTTGAAATTATTGCAAGTTTTGAGGATGCAAACGCAGGTTCAGCAAAGACAGTAACAATAGATTCAATCACTTTGCAAGGAGAAGATCAAGATAACTATCTTTTGCCAGAATACGAAGAAACTTTGCAGAGCAGAATTGCGCCGAGACCTATCACTGTGACAGCGGAGAATATAAGTGTCGTTTATGGCAGTCAGATAGAATTAACTTATACTCTTAGCGAGCAACTTTTACCGAACGATATATTAAGTGTTTCTTTACAAATTAATGATAGCATCAACTCAGTAGGATTTTACAATGTTGGACATTACACCATTTCATTAGGAGCTCTAGATTCAGATGCAAATCCAAATTATTCCATCAATTTTAAAAGTGGTGAATGTGAAATCACACCAAAAGAGTTGTTTGTGCAAGCAGAAAATCAAGAGAAAGAATACGGTGACCAAGACCCTGTTTTCTCTTATCAAACAGAGGGACTTGTCAAAGGCGACTCTCTAAGTGGGACTTTACTTCGTGAAGAGGGTGAAGAGATTGGCTCTTACAATATTTTGCAAGGCACACTTAACAACACAAATTACAAAATTATTTTCCAGCAAGGCACTTTTTCAATTGTCAAGAGAAGTATATCTGTTCAAATTGCCTTTGCTGACAAAGTTTATGACGGCACAGACAAGGTGTCTCACAATGTGGCGTTTTTAAATACTCAATTTGACGGACAATTTTTGCTGAACATTGAGGCAAAAACAAAAACGACAACGGTAGGTGTGGCAGAAGTTGAAGTGGTAAAAGTTTGGATTGAAGGTGATGAACTTGAAAATTACAATTTTAGTTATTCGTATAACAAAATGTCTATCAGCATATCAAGAAGACAGTTGACTGTGCAAATTGACCCTTTAAGCAAAGTTTATGGCGACAAAGACCCTGAGATAACCTTTACTCCAAACGGACTTATTAGCGGAGAACAGTTGTCAGGCACTCCAAAACGAAATGTTGGAGAAAAGATAGGAGAATACACATATTATCTTGACGATTTAAATAACGAAAACAATCCAAATTACAACATAACCTTGGCAAGCGGAACAGTTTTCACAATTTTACCAAGACCAATTGAGGTTTCTGTTGACATAACTACAAAATTTTACGGCGATGATGAACCTATCTTTACCTTCACTTTGACTGACAATTCAGCTCTTCAATTTGATGATAAAAAAGAGGATTTATTCTCTCAAATTGTAAGACAAAGTGGCGAAAATGTTGGACTTTATACCTTCTCAGTTGAAGACAAAAACGAAAACTATAATATAACTTTTTCAAACCCTAATTTTATTATCACAAAAAGACCTGTCAAGGTTATTGCAGAAGATGCTACAAAAGTTTATGGTGATGAAGACCCAATTTTCACATACTCACAAGTCAATATAGTTGAAGGCCAGCCTGTGACCATTTCAATAAAAAGACAATTTGGCGAAAATGTGGGTGAGTATGAAATGGTGCTTGAATCTGCAAACGATCCAAGATACGAAATCACTTTTATTCCTGGTGTGCTCAACATAACACCAAGCAAGATAACACTCAGAGCGGAATCAAAAGTTAAAATTTATGGCGATGAAGACCCATACTTTGACGCGATTATAACTGACGGACTTCTCAAAAACAACGATGTTTTAACAAATATTATTGAAGGACAAATGACTCGCGAAAGTGGCGAAAATGTTGGAAGTTATCAAATAACACAAGGCTCATATAATTTAGGAGAAAATTATGCTGTAACATTTATAGCTGGATCTTTAGAAATTATAGCGCAAGATATTGAAGTTACAGCCAATACTTCATCAAAACAATATGGCGATGAAGACCCAACCCTTGCCTATACAATCACTTCAGGAGAACTTAAATTTAACGACTTTTTTGTGGGTAATTTAATTCGTGAAGAGGGTGAAAAACTTGGTGAATATCAAATTTTGCAGGGTAGTCTTAAATTAAATGATAACTATAATCTTACTTTTATTTCAAGCGCATTCAAAATAGAGAAAAGAGTGATAGAAATTATCCCACAAGTTTTGTCAAAAATTTATGGGGAAGAAGAACCACAGTTAAATTATCTAGTTATTGGCTCGCTCGTTGAAGGCGATAAACTTGAAGGTGAAATATATCGCGAAAAGCCAACTACAGACAAAGACCCTTATCTTTATGAAGATGTTGGAGTTTATCGCATTTACAGCACACTTAGCAATGAAAATTATCAAATAATCTTTGACACATATTACTTTGAAGTTATGCCAAGAGAGATTGAGATAAAGGCTGAAAATATAAGCAAAACTTATGGCGAAGAAGACCCAGAACTTTGCTATACTATTGTGAGTGGAGAGATTTTGGAAGGCGACAGCTTGACTGGAGAAATCTATCGTGTGGAAGGTGAAAATGCTGGCAACTATGATATAAGAAGCAGTTTGACGCTTGGAAGAAACTATTTGATTGTGTTTACTCGTGGCACTTTTACTATAAAACCGATTGAGCTTGTTGTAGAAACAGGAAATTATACAAAAACTTATGGACAAATGGATCCTATGTTCAGCTATAAAATTGTAGAAGGCAAGCTTATCAACAACGATATTTTGTATGGTTCTATTTCTCGCGAAAGTGGTGAAGATGCTGGAATTTATAAAATTTTGTCAAACCTTTCAAACATCAATTATTCTATTACTGTAAAAGATGCCTATCTTTTGATTGAAAGAAAAGATGTTTATATGCTCGCATCTGTTTACGATAAAATTTATGACGGAACAGATAATGCAATCATCAAAACGCCAGTTGTTTCAGGACTTGTCGATAAAAATGTAACTCTTTCTTATGACAGGAACAATTGTGCAAGATTTGAAAGTGCTGAAGTTGGAAATGGCTGGAGAGTGTCTTTCTATAACATTACTTTGGTGGGGGATAAGGCAAATAATTACATCTTGGTTTTACCTGAAGATGTAACAGGATCGATCACGCATCGTGCAGTCAGCGATGAAAAAGAAGTTGTGAAAGTTGAAGCTCTTGATACTGCAGTCCTCTATCAAGGCACAACCTTAAATTTCAACAATTTTTCTATTGCGCGCGAAGAGATGGGACTTAATAAATATCGCGTTATTTCTGGCTTTAATATTTGGTTGGAAAATGACGAACAAGCATTTGCCATTCAAAGCACAATAACTTTAACTATCAAAGTGGACCCAAGTTTTGCTGACAGAAATAATATTTATGTTTATCACAAAACAGCTGACGGAGAATATAAGTTTATCAACAGTCAAAATAACAATGGCGTTATCACCATAAGCATTGATGAGCTAGGTGAATTTGTGCTTCTGACAGACAACGATGTTTGGATTGATATTGTTTCTTATGTTTGTATTGGAGTGCTTGGTTTATTTGCTTTAGGTTATTCAATTTATCTTTTTAACAACAAAAAAAAGATAAAAAAACATGAAGACAACTAAAAAACTTCTCTTTTAATTAAGAGAAGTTTTTTATTCCTCCAAAAAATGCGCATATATTTCGACATAATTTTTGCCATCGCCTGTTGTAAGAGTTAAGGCTGAAGCCTGTTGATTTGTTTTATTGTTTATTATTTTTGCATTAGAAATATCTGATTGAAAGGAAATGAAAATTTTGTAAATTTCATCTACATTTTGTAGTGCTTGAGCTTCTTTTTGTGCATGACCTGCTTGTTGTGATTGATCTACTGGAGAAAAATATTCAACATTTTCTTCTTGCAATTGTTTAATCAAAGCTTCTTCAGCAGTCAAACCTTCATTATCAATCTGCTTAGTTTGTGCAATGGTGCTTGTCCAAACAACAACAGTTCCATCATTGTTGTATACAGGAATTTTATAGATTATATCATTAGAACTTGCTCTTGCCCAAATGACTTCACCAACAAAAGCAACATCACTTCCACGCTTATTTAAAATGTTCATAATTTGAGCTGACATTGCATTCATAGGTGAAATATTAAACAATGCGCAGTTATCAGGCGAAAGAATAAAACTGTAAAATTCGTTTAATTTATCAACATCAGACTTATCTTCTTCAGACATAAGAAACACATTGTCTGCCCAAAACTGCATGTCATACTTACTGCTGGCGGTGGAGAATCTAATAGAATAAAGATAGTTTAAAAAAGTTCCAGAAGTCTCTATTTGGTTTATCTTTACTAAATTCACACCATCAATGCTTTCAACTTGCTCGTTTATCTTAAAGTTTTTTGCGTCTCGAGCTATGGCATTTTTGATGTTATTTATTATAGCCTTTTTTTCTTTATCGGTCACAGGAAACGGATTGATTTGTCCGTTGTCATCTGTTTCGAAGCCATTTCCGTTTGGGTCTTGTATAACACTACCTGTGTCAAAGTCATTAGTAAAATTTTGCTCTTTATTTGCGTTAGTTAGATATAGCGATACAGCTATTTGATAAACCGCAACAAGGACTAAAAGCTCGGATGTCACTTTTAAAAATCCCATTTTTGTTTTCTTTTTAGGGCTTTTATAACTTTTTTCTTTTACTTGTTTAGCAGTTTTATTTTTCTTTTTCAATTTATTTAGTTTAGATGACGGAAAAGGAGTATAAAGAGGATTATTAATTTTTTCCTCTCCATTGCCGGCAATATTTTTTGTTTTTTTATCTCTTTTCAAATTCATACTCAAAGAGTATATCATAAATTCATGTTAAAATCAAGACCAAAGCGCGAAAAAATATAAAAAAGCCTAAATTTAGGCTTTATGTTTACGATTTTTGTTTCAAACCTTCAAATTTAGACTTTGTGATAAATTAAAGTTTTGTTGCAATGTCCCAAGCACGCCAAATAACCGTTCTTAAATTGCCAACTTTAAGCGCATCGCCAACGATATGAACATGGCGTGATTGTTTTGCAAGTGGGGCAGGGTTGTAACCAACTGACACAATCACACTATCAGCTTTGACTTTGGTTTGATTGCCATTTTTATCCATAATAAGGCAATAGTTTTTGCCTATTTCGCTTACAAAGCTTTCAAGATAGACAGGAATGTCGTTGTGCTTAAAGTAGTCTCTTAAATATGATGAGTTTGCAAGGCAAAGACCTTTCACTGCCATTAGGTCATTTTTTGCTTCCACAATCACAGGTTTTTTGCCGTCAAGTGAAAGTTGATATGCAATTTCGCAACCAGTAAGACCTCCACCAATCACCACCACATTTTCTTTGACTTGTTCTGGATTGTTTAAGTAGTCAATGGCTTCAATTGCCCTTTCAATTCCTTTAAGTTTAAGCACTTTTGCAGTTGAGCCTGTTGCCACCACAATTTCATCTGCTTTGATTTGTTTAAGGTCGGTGATTTCGCTGTTAAGTTTGACTTCAATGCCAAGCTTTTCAATTTGTCTGCGCTCCCAGTCAAGAAACATTCTGTCACGCTCTTTAAAGGACATTTTTCCAGCAGGAATGAAAACGCCTCCAAGAGTGTCTGATTTTTCATAAATGGTCACTTTATGACCGCGTTTTGTTGCAATGCGAGCAACTTCCATTCCGCCAATTCCACCACCAATAACAGCAACCGTTTTTGATTTTTTGGCAGGTTGATAGTCATATTTACCGCCGTCCATGGTCATAGGATTAAGTGCGCATCGTGACATATGTTTTGAGTCTTCCATAGATTGGTCGTTTGCCACGCCTTTATAGTGAGCAAAGTTAAAGCAACCATTATGGCAATATATACAAGGAAGAATGTCTTGAGGGCGGTCTTCTATAAGTTTTGTGATCCAGTGTGGGTCGGTCAAAAATTGTCTTGCCACACCCATAGCATCAATTTTGCCTTCTTTTACAGCTTTAGCGCCATCAACAGCTTCCATTTTTCCAGCGCAAACAACTGGAATAGACACAACTTTTTTGATTTCACTTACATCAGTCAAATTGCAATTGTTTGGCATATAAAGAGGTGGGTGAGCCCAATACCAAGCGTCATAAGTGCCATTGTCTGTGTTAAGCATATCATAGCCAGCCTCTTGCAAATATTTTGCTGCTTTTTTGCCTTCTTCAATATCTCGTCCGATGTCTTTATAATTTTCGCCTGGCAAAATTCCTTCACAAAAATCTTTAGTTTTTGACACAGCCGAAAAACGCACGCTGACAGGGTAGTCTTCTCCGCATTCCTTTTTGATAGCCTTGACAACTTCAACTGGAAAGCGATATTTATTTTCCCAGCTTCCGCCATATTCGTCTGTGCGGTGATTTGTGTAGTTTAGAGTGAACTGGTCAAGCAGATACCCTTCATGCACAGCATGCACCTCCACTCCGTCCACACCAGCCTCTTTGCAAAGATATGCGGTTTTTGCAAAGGCATATATCATTTTTTCAATCTCTTTTTTAGTAAGAGCTCTGCAAGTGTAACCTTCAAGCCAACGAGAAGGAAGCTTTGAAGGGCTGGCACAAAGATAAGGCAGGTCAATTATAGGTTTTACAAGTTTAGATAAAAATTTGGACTTAATGATTGACTTCATAGAATTTGGAATTGAAAAACTCCTTCCAAAGCCAGCAGTAAGTTGAACAAAAAGTTTTGCACCTGTTTTATGGATTTCTTCCATATATTTTTTCAATTTTTTAAAGGTTCTTTTTGACTTATACAGCCATTGACCGCCAATAATATTTTTGAGAGGCGCAATTCCTGGGATGATAAGTCCGACATTGTTTTTTGCAACATCCATAAAAAAGTCGCAAGCGTCTTTGTCAAGATGATGTGGTTCCATCCAGCCAAAGAGCGAAGTTCCGCCCATAGGACAAAGCACAATTCTGTTTTTAATTTCCACATTACCAATTTTCCATGGCGAGAAAAGTGGCTCAAGTTTTTTATTCATATCAACCTCCATTAATTACTTTAAATATAACATATTTACAAAAAAAATTAAAAACAAATCAAGTGATTTTTTAAAAATAAAAGATTTTTTTTGCTGTTTTTCTGCAATTATATCAAAATGTTTTTATTTTTTTAATAAAATTGCTAAAATATTGCAGAGGAGAAAAAATATGAAAGAAATTAAAATTAAAAAAATTCATGCAAGACAAATTTTGGATTCACGCTCAAATCCAACAATTGAAGTGGAGGTGACGCTTGAAAATGGCATTATGGGCAGAGCAGATGTGCCATCTGGTGCGTCAACTGGTGCTTTTGAGGCTTGCGAGCTTCGTGATGGCGACAAGAATTACTATAACGGCAAGTCGGTTTTGAAAGCTGTTGAAAATGTCAATAAAATCATCGCAAAAAATCTTGTTGGCAAAAATGCTTTTAACCAAAAGGCTGTTGATAAAATGCTTATTGACCTTGACGGAACTGCCAACAAATCAAAACTTGGCGCAAACGCAATTTTGGGCGTTTCGCTTGCTGTGGCTGTGGCAAGGGCTAAAGCGGAAGGCAAAAGTTTGTTTAAAAGTCTTGGCAAAGGAACAACTCTTCCTGTGCCTATGCTCAATATTTTAAATGGTGGAAAACATGCCGACAACAATTTAAACTGTCAAGAGTTTATGATTATGCCACTGGGCGCAAACTCTTTTTCACAGGCTATTGAATGGTCGGCAAGGGTGTATCAAAATCTTAAAAAAATTTTAAAAGACCAAAAACTTTCAACTGGTGTTGGCGATGAAGGCGGTTTTGCGCCAAACCTTTCAAGCGATGAAGAGGCTTTAAAACTTTTGGTTATGGCAATTGAGAAGTCTGGTTTCAAAAAGGGTAAAGATATTGCAATCGCAATGGATGTGGCTTCAACCGAAATGTATGACGAAGCTGAAAAAATCGGACAAAAAGGAAAGTATTATTTTTGGAAGAGCGGTGAAATTTATTCAGCTGAAGAGATGATAAAGCTTTATGAGGGCTGGATAAAAAAATATCCTATTATTTCCATTGAAGATGGTCTTGCCGAAGAAGATTGGCAGGGGTGGCAAAAACTTACCAAGGCGCTTGGCGACAAAATTCAACTTGTGGGTGACGACCTTTTTGTTACAAATCCGCAAAGGCTTCAAAAGGGTATAGAGCTTGGATGTGCAAACTCAATCCTTGTAAAAGTAAATCAAATCGGCACGCTTACTGAAGCGATTGAGGCTGTCGCTCTTGCTCATAAAAACAAAATGACGGCGGTTGTTTCTCATAGAAGTGGCGAAACAGAAGACAGCTTTATCTCTGACCTCGTGGTTGCGCTTGATTGCGGACAGATAAAAACAGGTGCGCCATGTCGAAGCGAGCGAGTTGCAAAATACAACCAACTTTTGCGCATTGAAGAAGAACTTGGCAAGAAAGCACTCTACAAAGGTCATCAAGCTTTAAAAAGATAGACAAAACTCTCATTTTTTGAGAGTTTTTTGTTGTTTTTTCAAGACTTTTAGTGTAGAATATTATTGAAAGGGTAAACTTATGAAAAGCATTTATACATATTATAAAGAACGCTTGATTGAAATCAGCGGAAAAAACCGAAGCTTATATCTAAAAAATTTCAGCAAAAAAAACGGGTATGATGTTGGGAAACTTTTATATCAAAATCAAGAGCTTGCAAATGAGCTTGTCGATAACCTTTGGAATGGAAGGGCTGTTTCTTTTGAGCTTATAAGCAAAGAGCGGAAACAAGTTTTTGAAAAAAACATCAAAATTGATGAAAGTCTTATTGATGCAAATGATTTGGAAGGCAAGAAAAAACTTGAAAAACAAAAAAAAGAGGCACTTAAGAAAACCCTTGAAGGCGAAGTGAAAAGCCTTATCACACTAAAGCGTGAAATTGAGGAAATCGAAAGAGAAACGGGCAGAAGCGAGCTGTATTTATGTTATCCTTTTGTATATGGAAATGTAAAAAATTACACTTTTCGCGCACCACTTCTTATGTTTCCAGTCGAGATTGAAATTGAAAATGATTCATCTGCCAGCATAAGGTTAAAAAGCGGTGAGCCAGTTCAACTTAACAAGGCGCTTATGTATGCTTTTGCAGACGCAAAAAGATTGAATTTGGAAGAACTTGAAACTGAATTTGACTGCATGAGAGCAAAATTTGCAAATCTTCAAAAATTACTTGACTATCTTGCCTTGTTTGGCATAAAAATTTCGCCTGCTCCAAGAAAAAATATCTTTCCTTTTGATAGATATTCAGAGCCAAAACATTCGCAAGCACCAGAGATAAAAAATCTTTGCCTTCTTGCCAGATGTTCGCTTGCAAATTCAATCTATAATGACTATGCAAAGCTTGAAAAAAAACATTTGACCAATCAGTCTATCAATCAACTTTTAAACAGAAAAGTGAAAAAACATAAACAAGGCAAAGAGCAAAATCTTTATCTTATCAATAATGTTGATTATGCACAAGAGCGAGTGGTGCGCAAAGTTAATGACAGTGGCAACATGGTGATTTATGGGCCTCCAGGCACAGGCAAAAGTCAGACCATTGTCAATGTTATTTCAGACGCCATAGCAAAGGGCAAAAAAGTTTTGGTGGTTTCGCAAAAGAAGGCGGCGCTTGATGTGGTGTATAACAGACTGGGTGCATTAAACAGCCGAGCAATGTTTGTGGTGGAGTCTGAAAAAGAAAAGCGTGGCTTTTACGAAAGATGCTTAAACGCTCATAACAGCCTTCTTGCTTTAAAAAAAGATGATGAAATTAATAAAAAATTTAACAACCTTGTCTTGCAAATCAAGGAAGAAGAGAATAAACTTGAAGAAATCAATAAATGCTTAAATGAAAAAACGCCATTTGGACTAAGTTTGCAGGCAATGTATTACAACTCTTTTAAAATTGGCAAGCACTCAGTTGAATATTCAATTTATCAACAAATTTTAAGTTCGAAAAAACTGCTTGCTTTAAGTTATGAAGAACTTAAAGATGCGCTTTCTGTTTTAAATGAGCCAAATAAGACTCAACTTTACTATAACTTTATTGAAAATAAAAAGAAAAATCCATTTATTGACCACCTAAAACTTGATGCAGGACTTCATACCATTGCGCAATCACAATCAAAGCTTAGTGCTCTTTGCCAAAACAGGCAAGCCTTGTTTGATGGTGCAGAGTATAAATACAGCCGACAAATTTTGACATATTTTTCTCAATTGCAAGACAAAAGCAACATGAAAACATTGCAAAAAATGGTGGCAAAACTTGAATATCCAAAAACTGCAAAATTTTTGAAGACTTCAGCAGTGTTTTTCCCTTTATATCCTTTTGCAAAGCACAAAATGAAGGAGAAAGAAAGGGTTGTTTGTGATGAATTTAACAAAACAATCTCAGCCCTTAAGGAATATCTTGAAGAATATGAGTTTTTGAAAGATATCCTGACAGAAGAGGGCTATTTGATGGCAGTCGATGGTCTTCTTAATGGCAACAGCAATGTTTTGAAGCTTATTTTAAAAGCGGTTGAAAATTTTATTGCAAACCAAGATGTAAGCAAAATTCTTGAAAATTTGACTGAAAATCAAAAATTTGTGCTTAATTTTGCATATAAACATGCATCATCTTATCCAAAATATCTTGAAATTTTGAATAAAATCATGCCACTTAGAATTTATCATGAAATTTTGATTTATGAAGAAAAGATGAAAGACAAACTTGCCATGACCGCAGATTTTGAGAACATAAGAGCAAAAATTGTAGAACTTAAAAAACAGCAAAATCTTCTTTCAAAACAAATTGCTATTCAAAGTTTTGTCAGTGTTTATCAAGATATGATTGACGGAAGCGTGCAAAGCAACGATTATCTCTATCAAATTTCAAAAAAGCAAAACTACTGGAGCATAAGAAAGATGATGGAAGTTTATGGCGACTATCTTTTCAAGCTTTTTCCATGCTGGCTTTTGTCACCTGAAAATGTCTCTTCAATTCTTCCGCTTGAAAAAGATATGTTTGACATAGTGCTTTTTGATGAAGCTTCACAGGTGTTTATTGAAAACACAATTCCTTCAATCTTTAGGGGAAAATGTATTGTAGTGGCTGGAGACGCAAAACAACTTAGACCAACCACAACCTTTATGAAAAGATATATGGGCGCAAACCTTGATGATGAGGTTGACCTTTCAACTCAGGCGGCGCTTGAAGTTGAAAGCCTTTTGGATTTAGCGGTTTCGCGTTTTAACAGCGCAAATATAACCTATCATTATCGAAGCAAAAACCAAGAGCTTATCGACTTTTCAAATAAGGCATTTTATTCGGGAAATCTTCAAATTGCGCCAAATGTTTCAAAAAACTTAAAACAAAAGCCAATTGAACGAATTTTGGTTGACGGAAAGTGGTCTGACCGCAAAAACATGGCAGAAGCTAAAAAAGTTGTGGAGCTGACCAAACAGATTTTAAAGAGCAGAAAACATGGCGAGACAATTGGTATTATCACCTTTAACTCTGAGCAGGAAGCTTGCATTGAAGATTTATTTGACAAAGAATGCTTTAAAGATGAGGATTTTAGGAGCAGGTTTATCAGAGAAACAAGCAGGGTGGAAAACGATGAAGATGTAAGTTTGTTTATCAAAAACCTAGAAAATGTGCAGGGAGATGAACGCGACATCATTATCTTTTCTATCGGTTATGCGCGAAATGAATTTGGCAAGGTCAATGCCTCTTTTGGCTCATTGTCAAACGAGGGTGGAGAAAACAGGTTGAATGTTGCTGTGACAAGAGCAAAGCAAAAAATTTATGTCGTCACAAGCATCGAACCAGAAGAGCTTAAAGTTGATGGTGCAAAATATGCAGGTCCAAAACTTTTAAGAAGTTATCTTGCCTATGCTAGAGCGGTTTCAAAGGGCAAAACAGAAGAAGTTAGGGCAATTTTAGACAGTTTTAGTGAAAGAATTTTGAAAGTTAACAAAACGATAGGACTTTTGCCACTTGAAGAGCAAATTGCAAACAAGCTTAAAAAACTTGGCTATAACGCCGAAATCAATTTGGGCAACTCTGACAGCAAGGTGTCAGTAGCGGTGTATGACAAAGCTTCTGACAGATATTTGCTTGGCATAGAGACCGACCAAACAGCCATCAACAGCTCGCCGTCAATTTTGGAGCGCGATGTTTATCGCAACGAATTTTTGAAGTCTCGAGGCTGGAGAGTGCTTCGTGTTTGGAGCAGAGATTGGTGGCATAACTATAAAGGTGTGACCAGTGAAATTGTAAAAGAAATTGAAAAACAGAAGAAAATTTTGGCAAAAACATCAAAAAAATAATAAAAAAATGCAAAAAAAATGTCAAATTAAACAAATTTTATGCTAAAATACTTATATGGAGGGAAAAATGGCAGTTGAAACATCTTATGTTATGGTAAAACCAATTTTTGCAAATGAAAAATGGGTGATTGAAGAAGTTAAAAGCAGGCTTAAGAAAGCAGGACTTAAAATTGAAGAGTGCGGATTTGTGCATTACGACAAAAAACATGCAAGAAAACATTATGCCGAGCATGTTAAAAAAGATTTCTATCCACCGCTTGAAGAATATATCACTTCTAACAAAGCCTATGGCATGATTGTGAGCGGAGAGGATGCAATTGCTCGAATAAGGCAAATGGTGGGCTCGACATCAAATCCAGCAAAAGGCACAATCAGGGCAGACATTCCAGCCAAGATGGGCATAGAAGTTCAAACTCGAGAAAATGTGGTGCATGCATCTGATAGCACTGAGTCGGCAGAAAGGGAAATAAGACTTTTCCGAGAGCTTTTGACTATCGAGGCATATAAAGAATAAGTTAATGCTATCAAAAATAGGTCAAATGGCCTATTTTTTCGTTTGGAAATCAATAAAAAACTTAAATTTGTTTGTAGAATTTGTCGAAATTTGGTAAACTAAAATAAAAGAAGTTTGGTTTGGAGGGGATTATGGAAAAAATTTCAAAAAAATCGATTGTTCTTATAATCTTACTAAGTTTGTTAGCACCATTGAAGGCAATTGGATAGATTATCGCGCTTCTTCCTTTGGCGGTGGAAGCGGAACAAAAGACGACCCTTACCTTATTTCAACGCCAGTATCAAGGTGGTAGAAATTCACTGCACTGGACGGAGTGTTGGCGGAATAACTGCTGGCTGGATGCATAGCGCAAATGGTGACAAGATTGTGACAGTAGAAAACTGCATTAATTACGGAGATATTTATGCTGATGGAGCCAGCTATGTTGGTGGAGTTGTTGGGATGTTAGTGGCAATAACTATGTTGGTGGCTTGTTTGGACAAATTAATGTCAGCAACAACTCCACTTTGCCTACAATCAATATGTCAAACTGCCTGTCTCTTGGCGATATAAGCGGTGCAGACTTTGTTGGCGGATTTGTCGGAAATATCAATGTTTCAGGCTCAACTTCTTATCCAGTCACTATCAATTTTGACAAGACCGGTATCGAAGGCAATATAACTTACACAGGTGCAAACTTTGGCATTTTTGTAGGCTTTAGCTCCAACAACTTTTCTGTGTCAAACAGCTATGCCGTGGTTGGAATTGCAGATGAAGTTTTGGTAAGAAATTCTGACCTCATCACTCTTGACAATTTGCTTATCATCATGAATGACGCAAAAAAATATTATGGTGAAGATTTTAGTCAGTTTGCTTGGATTAACAATTCAAGCTGTCCTATTCCAAAAAATCTTGCCTTGGTAAGTGACTACTTTACAGGCACAGTCACACTTGACGCCCTTACAAGTCAAGGCTGGGAAGAGCTTGTTATTGCCTAAAGTTTAACAATTTCATTAAATTTTCAATAAAATATATGCAGATAACTGATTTTTACATATTTTTCGGTTGTCTGCATTTGTTTTTCAAAAATTAAAACATTTTTCTTCTTTCTGCCATACATGCATTAGTGAGTTATTCACCAAAGGAGAGCGCAATCTTTTGAGTGGTAAAGTTCTCCAACCACTTTAAAGCCATATCTGTTTTTGAAATTATATCAATTGGAGTAAACTCCAAGTCAAACAAATTTAAATAATTTTCTTGTGTATATTGATTTTTTTTGTGATTTATGTTATAATATTTATGTAAAAGCAGTTGAAGTGTTATTAGCTGCAATAAGGAGGAAAAATATGTCATTAACACCATACAGAAAAATTGCAAAAGCAGCACTGCAAAATTGGGGCGATGAAAGCTCAGGCTGGGTTGGCTGGTCTAAGGAAGATGCTGAAAAAGCTGTAAAAACTGAAAGCGGACAAATGCTTGAAAAAAGAGTGGGAGCTCTAGACTCTATCAGGTCATCTGTTATAGCAATTGGACAAGCTTTGGGCTATTCTCAAGCGAAGAGTGAAAGACTTTTAAACTCTGTCACAAAACAGGAAAATGTCAATGTTTTGCCAGAAGATTTAGCAGTCTTTGTTGAGGCTGGTCAAGATTTTGAAAAAGCCCAAAAAGGCAAAAGCAAAGAAGATATCATCTTAGATGCTCTTGCTACAATTCATGACGGCTGGACAAGAGGCAATTCGAAAAAATTTACCGACCCAAAAAGACCAGGTAAAAAATATCAACACTTTCCTATTGAGCTTATTGGCTGGAAAGAAGCTACGTCAGACCTACTATTTTTAGAGCCGATTTTGAACTATTTTGGAGTTGAAGTTGACAAGACAAAGCTTCAAGCAAGATATAATGAAAGAGTTGCAAAATTTCTTGATAACAACGACCTTGTCGATTCATACGGGCTTGACAAAAATGCACTGGCTGGCAAAATCATGCAAGGCTCAAAGTTCTATCCTGCTTTCGATGATAAAAATTTGGTGACAGACCAAAAAGAAGCACTCGTTATTGCTGGACAAGTTGAAAATGTGGTTTCAAAAGAAGCTTTAGACATGCTTAAAGGCGACAGCAAAGATTAAAAATTTAAGACTATCTTCAACAGGAAAATCCTGAAAGATAGTCTTTTTTTATTGTTTTTTTGTCGAATTTATGTAAAATATAATCATGTGGATTCTTTTTACATTTTTGGCGGACTGTTATATAAAGAACCAAATTTGAAGATTAAACTTTTATTTTTGCTTCCAATTTTAGCGGGAGTTGCATTCGTTGTCTTTTAATCTTGACAGACATTATCTTTTGCTATATAATGTAAAAAACAGGAGAAGTGTTATGTTTGAAACGATTAAAGAAAAAATATCTTCTAAAAGAAAAGAAAAATTGACTCAACAGCTTATTTGGGCTGTAAAGAATTATCGAGAGGCAACACTCAAATTGCAAACTTTACAAGAAGGGAGCAAACAAAATGAGTATTATGTCGACACAAAATCAGTTGAATATCAAAAAAGCAATATAGATGCTTGCCTCAAAAAAATTTTTAACATTCTTAAAAAAGGCGCAGATCCAAATGCTTATTTTGACGATGCTCTTGGCACAACCTTTTTGATGTATTTTTGCGAAAATGATATGTTGGAGCTTATTGAAATTTTCGATAAGTTTAAAGTCTTAGATTTAGATTTTCAAAACAAAAATGGCACAACAGCAAGTATGCTCGCTTGTCGCTATGGTAGTGTGAATTCTTTGCGTTTTTTAAAAAATTATGGCGCAGATTTCAGCAAAAAAGATTGGCAAGGAAAAAGGGCAATTGATTATGCAAAAAGCTGTTTTGATGAGAGCAAGGTGGCTAGACTTTTAGAAATTTTGCAAAATGAAGAAGTAAAAGAAAATTTTTAAATGGGAAATTTATGGCAAAGTTTATAACTTCACAGGTGATGGGCGGGATAGCGCTTGTATTGGTTGTTATCTCGGTGTTTTTGAAAAATAAAAAACAATTTTTTGTATTGCAAACAGTTGCAAATGTTTTTTATGCACTTTCCTATGTTTTTGCTGATGCATTTGTGGCAGGCATAAACTTTTTTATCTCTTGCATTCGTGCTGTAACTTTATTTATCTATGAAAAAATTGGGAAACAGCCACCATTATATCTTTTGTTTATCTTTTCAGCCATATATTTGACAATTGGAATAGTGTTCTATACAGACGCTTATGACTTTATCACAATGATTACTCCTATTGTTTTTACAATAGCTATGTTTATGAAAAACATGCAACTTGTAAGAATTTTAATGATTCCACCAAATGTTTTGCTTGTAATATTTGCTATTATTCATCAGGTTTATACAACAGCAATTCTTGATGCTTTTGAAGTAGTATTTCTAGTAAGTGCACTAATTTTTTATGCGATAAAAGAAAAGAAGACAAATCAAACCTTAAACCCTTGAGTTTTTTTTGATAATATGGTATAATGGCATAAAAGATTATGTTATATTTTATTCTTTCACAAATTATGGGCGGAGTGGCACTTGCCTTCTCCATTGTTTCAGTTTTTATGAAAGACAAAAAATCAATGTTTGTCTTGATTTTTTTATCTAATTTTTTTTATGGGCTCTCTTTTATTTTTTTTTATGCCTTAGTGGCTTGCGTCAACACTTTGATAAGCCTTCCAATGCTTGCAACCTTGTATTTATATAAAACAAGAGAAGAAAGACCACCATGGTTCTTATTTGTTATATATTCCATAATTTTTCTAGCAATGGGCTTTGTGTTCTTTGATAACTATTATGATTTTATAGTGATTATCACGCCAATTTTGTTTATTTTGGCTCTGTTTCTAAAAAACTTGCAACTGGTAAGAATAATGCTTTTAGCTCCCAATGCCGTTCTAGTGTTTTTTGATATAATCCATGGAGCTTATGTTACAGCAATTTTGGATTTATGTGATGTTTGTAGCATTATTGTCGCAATGATAATTTATTATATTAAAAATAAAAAAGCAAAATTAGTTGACAAAAAGAAGTAGACATCACTTAGCATTGAAAGAAGGTCTATTGCAAAAATTAAAAGGAAAGGCTATGCAGAAGATAAAAGTGGCAAGCACACAAAAGACTAGGTTTTCAGGGGTGGAACTTTTAAAAGTTATCGCTATTTTTCTTATATGCATAAGCCATGCCGTTCAAACGTCAGAGTTGTTTATTGATTATTCTCCAACATTTGATCCTGCCATTGTTGTTTTGAAAATTTTCAGATATTTTGGACATGTGGGAAATATAATTTTCATCATCTCATCTTGTTATTTTTTATTTTTATCAAAAAGCAAAACCAAATTTGAAAAAGCAATAAATCTTCTTTTAGACTCCTGTTTTATTTCTATTATTCTCTTTGCTGGAATTTTCGGGGGGGGGAGGACAAGCCTTTCTGATTTAGAAATTGTTATGCAATTTTTCCCAGACATATTTTTTAATGTTTGGTTTGTGCCAACTTATGTTATATTTTATTTTGTTCAACCACTTTTAAAAAAGCTTGCCATAAATTTAGATAAAAATCAGTATACCATTTTCATATTTTTGCTCACTCTTCTCTACTTTGTTTTGACCCAGCTTAAAGGCGTGACTGTAGGGCTAAGTTCAATTTATGGTTTTGTGTATATTTATTTTATAGTTGCCTTTATGGAGAGATTTTGTCAAAATTTTATGCGGTCTAAGAAGAAAAATGTTTTCTGCTTTGTGTTTTTTCTGTTTATCTTTTTACTTTTTGTTATTGTTAAAAATTTTGCCTCTATCTTTTATCCACCATTAGAGAATAGCCAAATTTATCAAGATTTGACAGTTTTATTTCTCTTTCCAACTCTTTTTTCTGTGTTTAATCTGTTTAGAATGTTGAAATTTTACAGCAAAACAATCAATTTTTGCTCCAGCGTTTCACTGTTTGTCTATTGCATTCATGATAATTATCTTGTGCGAAATGTTTTGCGTCCACTTTATTATCAAGAGACTTTGGCAACAAGAGGGGATTTATATTTTCTTTGGGTTATACTGCTTGGCATAACACTTTTTGTGCTTAGTTATCTTCTCGCAATTATCTATAATTTTACATTTCATAAAATTACAAACTTTATGGCAAGAAAAAGCGGGCAGACAATCGAGGGCTTGGCAGAAAAGATGAAAAAACGCTGAAAATATTTTTAAATATTTGTTGACATTAATAAGTTTTTGCAATATAATGATTATATCATAGAAAAGGAGACAAGAATGAAACACATTTTGAATAACAACAACAATAATAATTCAAACGCATTAAAATGATGGGTTTCAATTTTGTTGTTGAAAAAAAGTTTTGTTCTTTCACACTCTCTTGAAATCCAAGAGAGTGTTTTTATTTTGGCACTCTCTAAATTCAAGAGGGTGTTTTTTCTTAAAAGGAGGAAAGGTATGAAAAAGACAAATGCCGTAGCGGGCGAAATAGAAGGTAATAATTTATTTTAAGGAGTTTATGCAATTTTCTCCTTAAAAAAATTGCAAAAAATAAAATTTAAGGAGAAAAATTATGTTTAGAAAAGATAAATACATCAAATTAGATGTTATACAAAAACAAAAATATATAAAATTTATTAAAGACCAATTTGAAAAAGCATTGGCAAAAGAATTGGGACTCATTCGCGTTTCAGCTCCAGTTGTGGTGACAAAAGATAGCGGTCTTCAAGATGACCTTAGCGGAGTTGAAAGAGCGGTGGCATTTGACATTGCAAAAGATGG
>CALVUB010000002.1 GCA_944363385.1 uncultured Clostridia bacterium | reverse complement strand
GAAAAAGGCGGAGAGGTTGACGATGCCGACATCTCAAACATTTTGCAAAAAACCATAAAGGAGCTTTCTGAAGAAAAAGAAAACTATTCAAAAGTTGGCAACGAAAAACAGGTTCAAGAAATTTCAAGGCAGATTGAAATTGCATCCTCTTATCTTCCAAAAATGATGAGCTGTGAAGAAATTGCCAATGTTATTTCTTCTCTTCCAGACAAGTCAATTCCTTTCGTTATGAAACACTTTAAGCAAAATTATAATGGCAAATGTGACATGCGCCAAGTTCAAGAGGTTTTAAAGAGTCTTCAATGAAAATTTTTGCTATAAGTGATTTGCATCTTTCAGTCAACAATCCAAAACCAATGGATATTTTTGGGCCGGCATGGGAAGATTATGTCGACAAGGTTTTTGCTGACTGGAAGGAAAAGGTGCAAGAAAATGACATCGTGCTTATGGCAGGGGACTTTTCATGGGCTATGAAACTTGAACAGGCAAAAGCGGATTTTGCACTTTTTGACACTCTTCCTGGCAGAAAGATAATCATCAGAGGCAATCATGATTATTGGTGGAGTTCAATTTCTGTGCTAAGAAAAACTCTTCCAGAAAACTTTTTTCCTCTTCAAAATGATGCAATAAAACTTGACAATTCCATTTTTTGCGGAACAAGAGGTTGGCTTTTGCCTGACGAAAACTTTTCTGCCGAAAACCAAAAGATTTTTGACAGAGAGGTTATACGGCTCGAAATGAGTCTTCAAAAAGCAAGTCAGTTAAGGGAAAAGGGAGAAAAAATTTATGCTTTAATTCATTATCCGCCCACAAATTTTGCAAAAATCGACACTTCTTTTACAAAGCTTTTTGAAAAATATGGTGTCAGCAAAGTGATTTATGGTCATTTGCATGCAAAAAAAAATCCAGAACTTTTTTACATAAAAAATGGGATTGAATATTATTTGACTTCTTGCGACATGGTGGGACAAAGGCTTGTTCTTATTGATGAAGTTTAATTTTGCCTCAATAGGGGAAAAATCAATTGACTTTTAAACAAATATATTGTAAAATTTTTAAATTAATTGGAGAGATTTATGAAAAAGAAACTTACTAAAATATTTGCTATGATTTTCTCGGTTGCCCTTCTTGTGACAGGATGCGCAACAGTAAGCAATGTTTATGACGAAAGTGGCAAGCCTATATATTTTGAAACGCCAGCCTTTTTTGGTGGACAGGTGGCAAAAATTGGCAACTATCTTTATTATGCAAATGGCTACACAGATGCAAGCGCTGATGGATTTGACTATAACATCGCTTCTCAAACTGGCTATCTTGCAAGAATAGATTTGTCAACAGATCTGGTTTTTGATGAAGAGACTGAAGAAAGCCTAAGACAAAACACAAGCCCAGAGAATAGCGAAAAGGTTTCTGACAGGTTTGTTGGTTATCAAAACCAAAATATGTTTGCTTATGGCTCTTATCTATATTTTACGTCCACAAATACTCACAAAACTTCTTCACTTGAAAATGATTACAGCAGAGTCACCCTTATGAGAGTTGCTTTCAACGGCGACAACTTAACAGAAATATACACCACAAGATTTGATGACTCTTCAAGCATTGAAATGGTTGAAGGTTCTGACGGCAATTACTACTATGTGATTTGCGCTCAAAACAGCGAAGAAGAATATGAAATTTCTTCTATAAAAATAGGAGATGTTCTTGGCTCAAGAGTTGTGCTTGCTGAAAATGTTGAAAGTTATGCTATTGCAGACAACTCTTCTTCAAGCAAAAATGTTATTTACTCAGCAACAAATGAAGATGGCGAAATTGAAATTAAAGCAGTTGATTTTGCAACAGAAGAAAAAAGAGATTACACTTATGCCTCTTCAATGGAAATTTCTTTCCTTGATAGAGTTGGCGACATAGTTTTCTATAGCGCAGACCCAGCAAATGCGGAAAAAGAAGTTTTCTACAAAGACCTTTCAAGCGTTGACACCAATTTCAGCGCAACAAACAGATTTTTCTCAGCCGATTCAATTTCAAATGTTCTCTCAGTTGAAAATGGATATGTATTCATTTCAGCAAATGGCGGACTTATCTACAAAACTTTAAACGGTTCTTCAGTTTCTCTTCTTTCAAGCGACACCACAGTTAAACTGCTCTTTGAGCGTGACGGTTGGGTGTATTATTCAAGCGACACAGAAATAAATCGCATTTCTGTGGTTGACCAAACAATTGAAAATATTATCACCATGACCAGTATTGTTTCTGGCGAATGTGGTTATAGCGATGGATATGTTTATTTCTTTGCCAAACTTGAAGAGACCGACAGCTCGTCAGAAGAGGATTCATCTGAAGAGACTGAGACTGATGAGAATTATTATCTCTATCGCGCAACAATTGACGGCGCTGGCAACTATCAACTTATTGGAAAAACGAAATAACAATTTTAGGCAAATATGGCTATAAGAGCATTTCGACAATATTCTACAAAAACAATCATAACTCGGCAAAAATCAGCACCAGTTATGATTTTTTTTTACAAAAAATTGTGTTATCTTTTATTTGTCGCACAGCAAAATGCGCTTAATAAAAGGAGTTTAGAAAATGGAAAAAATCAAAATTTATTTAGCAGACAATTCAGAAGATAAAACTTTAGAACAATATTTTCTTCAAAATGAAAAGTTTGAAGTTGCAGGAAGTTCTCCCATCGGACAAACAGTCATTAAAGAGGTGCTTTCGTCAAAGCCAGATGTTTTGGTTATTGAGATTATGCTGTCGGGAATGGACGGATTTATGGTTATGTCATCACTTAAAAAAGAGCTTCAAGAAAACATGCCAAAGGTTATATTTATTTCCAACCTCTCTCATAGTGGTTTTGTGTCAAAAGCAGTTAAGGAAGGGGCCAGCTATTTTATGGTAAAACCAATTTTGCCAGAAAACTTAGCCGAACGAATTGAAAATATTTTAGAAGAGCAGACTTTAGAAACAAAAGATGAAAAACAATTAGATGAAAAAATCTCAAACATATTTATCAGCATTGGCATACCAGCTCACATCAAGGGTTATCAATTTTTGCGCGAGGCAGTAAAACTTGCAGTCGAAGAACCTGAGATAATTGGTTCAAGCACAAAAAAGCTTAATCCAACAATCGCAGAAAAATTTGAAACAAGCTCTTCAAAAGTGGAGAGAGGCATGCGCCATGCTATTGAAGTTGCTTGGAATAGAGGAAAGATTGAAAACATCAACACTCTTTTTGGACTTAAAATCTATAGTAGCAACGAAAAGCCAACAAATGGTGAACTTATAGCGCTGATTGCAGACAAAATGATTATGGAAGGCTAAAACGCTTTAAAAATTTTGCCTATTAGGTTAAAATAAATGGCGGAGAAGAATATGTGGACGATAAATTTAAAAGAAAATTCTCCGCCTCTTGATGTTGCACTTGCCTATTTTGAAATAGAACTTGAAAAGGCGCTATTTGCAAAAGTGAAGGTGGTGAAAGTTTTACATGGCTATGGTTCTCATGGCAGAGGTGGAGCTATTCTGCTTGAAACACGAAAACTGCTTGCCAAAATGAAAAAAGAAAAAGCGATTGAAGATTTCTTTTTTGGCGACAGATGGAATAGCCATGATAAATTTACAAGCAGACTATTGATGCAAGATAAAAAACTTGCAGATGATGAAGATTTAAACAAAAACAATCCTGGGATTACAATAGTGGTTTTAAAACAAAAATAAATCCTTTTTCAAAACATTTGTCAGAAAAAGGATTTTTTTATATAATAAAAGCATGACTTGTTTTGATTGCCCAAGATTTTGTCAAGTCGACCGCACAAAAAGAAGGGGGTTTTGTGGAGCAAAAGACAAGATTGTGGTGGCAAAGGTTATTGAAAATTTTAAGTGGGAAGAGCCTTGTATAAGCACAGAAAAAGGAACACTTGCTATATTTTTTGCAGGTTGCAATTTGAGGTGCACCTATTGCCAAAACAAAAAGATTTCACATAAATGTGAGGGAAAAGAATATTCGCCAGAGGAGTTTCGCATCTATCTTTCTTCTTTTGATTATTCAAAATACAGCGCACTTGAATTTATAACTCCAACACACTTTTCTTCACTTTTATGCAAGGTTTTTGAAGGTTTTTCGGTAAACAGTAAAGTAGTGTGGAATAGTGGAGGTTATGAAAACAGCCAAATGATAGAGAAGATCTCTTCCTTTGTCGATGTTTTCTTGCCAGATTTTAAATATGCAAAGGCCTCTTTGCAAAAGCTTTCATCTGCGTCAAACTATTTTGAAGTGGCCTTGCAAGCAATAAAAACTATGATAAAGCACAAACCTAACCTTTGGCAAAATGGACAACTTATTCAAGGAGTGCTGGTCAGACATTTGGTTTTACCAGGACAACTTGATAACAGTTTCCAAGTTTTAGATGCTATAAAAAAACAGCTAGGCTCTCCACTTATAAGCCTGATGAGTCAGTTTGTGCCAATTGGAAAGGATTTTGACAGAAAAATTTTACCAATTGAATATAAAATTGTGCTTTCTTACGCTAAAAAAATTGGCTTGACAAACGGATATTTTCAAGACATGACAAGCGCAAACGATAAGTTTATACCAAAATTTTAAAAAATGCATATTTTATTGACGAAAAGACAAATTTTGTTGTATACTAGTTTCAAGAGGTAAAAATGAAATTTGCAAGAGAAAAAATTGTAGGGAATATGTTAAAAAGAAACAGAGCGCTCGGCTTGCTTTTTTCAATATGCGTGATTGCGTGCGTGATTCTTTATTTTACAGGAATCATCAATCCATGGTATTGTCTTATTATTGAAAGTTACATGATTGGAATAATTTTTCTTCTCAACACAAGTCTACAAGAAATCAAACATGGCAAACCACTGCCCATTGTAAACGCTGTGCTTGGACTGCTCTTTTTCGCTACTGCAATTTTTCTGATATCGTATGGTTTTACGGCAGGTTATCTTTCAGTTAGTTTTTAAAAATTTGGGATAAAAAAGAGACTTCAGTGAACTGTTTATTAATCTAGTTTAGCAATTCACTTTTAGAAGTTTCTTTTTTATTTTATTCCTTCAATTCGATAAACATAAAAAGAATTGCTCGTCATGCCAAAATCAAGCGTAAAGGTGCCTGAGCTTGTTGAGAAGACATATTTGGCGTAAGCCATCACTTGAAATCTGTTGAGATAGGGTTCTAAGTTCATCTGCACTTTAAGAAAGGATAACACAGTTGGTGTTGCCGATACTCCTATCAAGGTCATGTCCGCAAGTTTTCTATTCTTGACAAAAAATTCTTGTACGGCATTAGCGTTATACAGTCGCGCATAAATTCTGATTTTTTTGTACTGAGAGAAGTCCGTTTGAAGATAATTTCCACCTTTCATTCCACTTGTGAAATTATGATTGATTGCAGAATCTTCAGAATACATATCATACAAAACATCAACAGTTTCGCTTGAAAGATTTTCAATTTGCTGTTCAAGGGCATTGATTTTTGAGGTGTTCGTGGTGATGGTGTTAGACAGTGTGGTGATTTGATTACTAAGCCCACTAACTGCATTCTCAGCACTACTTGCCGTGGTGGCGATGCCTACGATATCTGATCTCAAGCTTAAAATACTGGAAGAGTGCTGACTTACAATGCTTGAAAGCAGTTCAACTGAATCTTGCAAGGAAGATAGGGAAGAATTAACGTCAGAAATAGCAGAACTGTTTGCTTCAATGTCATCTTCAATCTTTGAAAGCGAAGAGTTTAATGAGGAAATAGAAGAAGTATTTGTTTCTATATCATCTGTCATGTTTTCAAATGCAGAAGACAGTTGTGCTATCTGTGAATTTATCGAAGAAACTGAAGAAGTCAGTTGTGACAAACCATTTTCGTGCGAACCGACAGTTTGGCTTATTGAGAAAATATTGCTTTCAATTTCTTCAATAGCCTCAAGCTGGCTTGCAAGTTGATTTTTAATATTTTGTATCTCTTGTGCATTAGAATTACCTATCAACTCTTCCAGTCTAGGGACCACTTTCTTTATCAGATGCCAAAGCTCCTTTTTAACTTTTTCAAGGTCATCAAACAAATTTTTAATATCCATAAAAAATCTCCTTTTTTTAAGTTTAAAAAGGAGATTGGGCAAAATCAACTTTCACTGCCACTTTTCTTTTTCTTCTTTTTCTTTATAAATAAAAGTGACAGAATAATGGTTACAATTGCAACGATAATGGTTATGCCAACTATAAGTGAGGAGCTTATTCCCTGAGGCTCAATATCAGCAGTCAGCATATAGCCATTGTATAGAGAGCCATCTTCAAGCACAATTTGCACCGCTGTAAACTCGGAAGAATTATATCCTTCATAGAGAAAAATCTGTTGACCAGCAGAAGCCACATATCCGCTTTCTGAATAATTTAAATCATAAATTATCGCACCATCAGTTCGGACAAAGCCATTGAATGTTGGATAAACTTCTTGCCCACCGACAGGTGATAAATAAAAGTTGTAGACATAGCCATAAATTTCATCTTGCACATGAACAAAAGAAAAACGCTCGCCCTCTTGAATAACCAAAACTTCTTGACCATGACTCAGCATAACCTCTTCACTTTCAAACATAACATTTTCGCTTTCAAAAGAAGGTTCTTCAAACACATAGCAATCTAAAATCACCTGATAGGTTACAGGCGAAATAGCATAGCTCGAGGAATATGATAAACAGAATGAGAAACACATAGCTTTATTATCAACAAAATCATTATGTTTGTCAAGAAAAGCAGAAAAAAGTTATCCACATTTTTTAAAAAGAATGTGGATAAATTGTGGACAACTCTGTGGATAAGTGCTTATAATGACAAAAAATTTTAAATTTAAACCGCTTTTTAAAGAAAAAAGTTTTAATTAATGGATTTATTGCATAAATTAGGATATGAAATTTTTTACATTCAAACTTAAAACGGTGTTTATAACCCTCGCTATTTTGCTTGGGCTTAGCGCGCTAACCCTTCTCTGTCAAGCAATTATTTTTATTATATAAAATAAAAAAGACGCTTTTTCCAAAGCGTCTTTTAAAGGCATGTTAACACTTTTTCTTGTCAATTCGTCTTGATTTTCCAAGTTGTGAAGATTCATTCTTTTCTAAATCAGAGAGATTTACGCCTCCAATTTCTATCGGTTGTTTCATCCCATATGATTTTTATCTGCTCAATCTTTAATTTTAGAGACTTGTTTTTAATTACCAGTAGTTTTGATTAATTTTAAATCGTTTATGTTTACACTAATACAATCTCCATAAAAATTTCCCTTCTTATTAATTCCTGAGAAATCGACAAGCACTTCATTATTTATGCTATAATTCTCAACAATTATACCTATTTCGCCCTTGTGAATTCCAAACTTTAAATATTTTTCTTTGTCACAAGTTAATTGAACCATACTATATTCTTCATATTGCATAGGTTTAAAAGAATGTTTTTTCAGATTAAGCTTGTTATTAGAAATTGCGTTCGTTAGAGATTTGACTAATTGATCTGGCAAGCTTTCTTTTTGTTCGTCCAGAAGCGAATTATTTATATTTACAACAAGATAATCACCTACAATTTTTTTGTTAAAAAAAAGTACAAGGGAAGTGCTAGATTCAGTTTTTAAAACTATGCCTAGATTGTCTTTATCTAAATCCATTTTGTTTAGATTTTCGTCAATCTTTTTTAACTTAACAATACTTTTTTCTTTCATTTAATCCAACCTCCAAATGGTGTAATGTTTCTTATTAGGCCTCCAGGTTCAACCATCCAACCAGAGTAAAAAACTAAAGCCATTAAGGGTGATTTTTATTGCTAATCTTTGGCCAAAAGCGTCAAGCCCCTTAATGGTATAGTTTCCGTTTAGGTATTGTGTTAGTGCTTGCGTTTCAAAGTCTAATTTCAAATTATATGCATCCTCTTTGCTAAACCCCATCTCTTGAAAAAGTTCTTTTTTCCCTTTAGAATTTTCAGAAAAGATGTATTTATTTAATTTGTCTATGTCCATATTTGCAGAAGCCATACTTTTAACTTGGCTGTGGGAAATTATTCTTTTGTTACAGTCGCAATTTATATGTAACGGCTGTTCGAGCATATTCCTTTCAATAAAATAACAACCAGCTAAACTAGTGCAGGTCAAGCAATGTCCTAAAATCGCAAGGAAACAACGAATTATTGCTCGCAAAGAGCCAGATTCGTTGGTCACGCCAATGTTCCCATTCAACCCATTTATTGTAAACGAGGTTGCCGTCACCATCAACTTGAATAAGATTATCAAATATACTCATAGTTTATCATATTCTCCTTTTAATTTAAAACATTTTTAAGATAAAACAAGATTAATATTAAAAATTTGCATTTTCAATGTTTTATGCCAAATCCTTTGTTATATAAAACAATTTTATATAATAAAATACTATATGAAATTTTTGACAATAAAAAAACGCACATTATGCGTAATTTTGATATGTATAATTTTAATTTGCTCTTTGGTTGGTGTTTATTACACTGTTAAGGCGACAAGCACGCCCAAACCTAAATATACCATCGTCATTGACGCGGGGCATGGCGGGCGTGACGGCGGAACGGTGGGCAAAGAGACTGGCGTTACTGAAAGCGAGCTAAATTTGCAATATGCGCTTGAACTTAAAAGCCTTTGTCAGCAGTTTGGGTTTGAGGTTGTGCTGACAAGGTCCACTATGGATGGGCTTTATGACGAAAGCGCGCCAAACAAGAAAAAAAGCGAAATGGAAAAGCGTAAAAGCATTATAAATGGCAGTAACGCCGACATTATGATAAGTTTGCACATGAATGCCTTTCCTTTATCTTCAAGTGAGGGCGCACAGGTTTTTTATGCCAAAAGCTCTGGGCTTGGCTTTGAGCTTGCCAAAAGCGTTCAAACTTCACTTAGTCAAAACTTTGAAAGCGCAAGAGATTATGTCAGCGTGGGCGACTATTTTGTGCTTAACTATTCCACCATTCCTGCCTGTCTTGTTGAGTGTGGCTTTTTGTCTAATCCTAAAGAAGAAAGACTTTTGCAAACAAAAGAATATCGCCAAAGTTTTTGCTACAGTTTGCTCTATGGCATCGTCAATTTCTTTCAAATGTAAGCTTTAATCAACCTTTAAAAATGTTTTACTTTTTTAATGCAATTTGTTATTATATAGAAGAGGTCAAGCTATGCTAATTATTTTATCGGGAGTATCAGGAAGTGGAAAAAATACCGTGATTGAAGAGTTAAAAAAAAGAAAGCACTTCAAGGTTTTTCGTTCGGCAGTTACCAGACAAAAAAGACCAAATGAAAAGAAAGGTGAAATTTACATATTTGTGTCGAGAGATGAGTTTGAAAACAAAATAAAAAATGAGGAGCTGTTTGAATATGAACTTGTGCATGGAGAGTATCGGGGGATTTTAAAATCTGAACTTGAAAGAGTTAAGGCGGACAAAACAAATGACTATATTCGCGATATTGATGTCAAAGGCAATCATAAACTTCGCAAATATTTTTCTCAAGAAGACATTTTGTCAATCTTTTTGGAAGTGGACGATGACGAGCTAAGAAAACGCTTGAAAAACAGGGGGGAAAGCGATGAGAGCATTGCAATTCGGCTTTCTAGAGCGCCAATGGAAAGGTCTTACAAAAAATATTATGACCTCGTGATTGAAAATAACGATTTGGGCAAGACTGTAGAGATGGTTTTGAAGGCTATTGAAAAGAAAAAACTTGACAGATAAAAAATCTACAAAAAGAGAGCAATTGTGACATGGTCTGACAAAATATGACTATGTCTTTTTTATGGCTATTTTTTATAATTTAGTCATGGAGATAATATGAAAACAAAATTCATCTATTTTGCGCAGTTGCTTGGCTTTATCATACTTTTTTATGTGCTTTCGCTTGCTTCAATCGGTGGGCTTATTTTCCCTTTTGCTTTTTCTATGCTATTTGCGCTTGCATGGGCAAATCAAAAGGTTTGGATTTTGTCGCCAGCATACATAATAGGCACTATTTGCGCAAATCCTTCTCTTGAAACGGCAATTTGTTCGCTTGTAACAGTGTTTGTGCTTGTGCTTCCTTATTTCATACACGTTCTTTGCAAAAAAGCCATGAAAAAATGGGAGCTTTTTCTCTGCCTTTTAGTAAGTCAAACTGCAACTATAACTTTTCAAGTTATAAATTTAGTAAATCCTATTTTGATTGTTGTAAACATTGCGACAGCGCTTTTGTTTTGCTATGTGGCAATCACATTTTTTGAACCGCTACTGCTTAGAGGCACTGCTTTTAAGTTTTCAAATTTTGAAATAGTTTGCGCTGGAATTTTGTTGGTAGCTTTTGCTTCAGGTCTTAACAATTTCAACTTTTATAATTTTTCATTTTTAAAACTTTTCGCACCTTTTATTATTTTAACCTTCAACTATATTGTCTCTGCACGGACAGGTATTTTGGTGGCGTCACTTATGGCGCTTGGTTCTCTTATTGCTTCAAACAACCCGGTTTACTTTGTCCCTCTCATCTTGTGGGCATTGTTTGCTGGCATTTTCAGCACCAAACACCGCATATTTTCTATTGTTGGCGTGGTAGTAGCAGAACTAATCTGTGGATTTTATTTCAAAACTTATTATTCTTACGGAATTGTGGAGTCTTTGCCAGTGCTTATTGCTTGCATCCTCTTCTTCGCCTTGCCAGCAAAGTGGTATCAAGAGGTGGGCGCACTTTTCACATCAAGCAGTCAAAATTTGGCAGTTAAAAATCTTATCAATCGCAACAGAGAAATTTTACATAGAAGGCTTGACAACTTGTCAGAAGTGTTTTTTGAAATGAACAGCGTGTTTAAAAGACTTATAAAATCAGAGATGAGCCCAGAGCAAGTCAAAGAAATGCTCTATAACGAAATCAAATCAACCATTTGCAAAAACTGTCCAGATGAAAAGCATTGTCATAGAACTTTTTGCAACGACACAAAAAAAGTCTTTGAAGAGATGATAACCATTGCGCTTGAAAAAGGTCGTATAACAATTTTAGACCTTCCTAGTTATTTGGCTTCTCGTTGTGGTAAAGGCAATATGCTTATAAGCGAAATTAACACTTTGACAAGTCAGTATAGAAATTATAGTCAACTTGTTGGCAATGTAGACACAAGCAAACTTCTAATTTCAGACCAACTTTCAGGAGTTGCTGGGCTTATGAAGGATTTGGCAAGTGAGGTTGAGCCAGTTTTAACATTTGACAATAACAAAGAGGCAAAGCTTATTGACGAGCTTGCTTTTAACAATATCGCTTGCACAGATGCAGTTGTTTATGATAAAGACGCAAGAGTCATGATTGCTTCACTAATTGTCCGTGATGAAGATGTTGAAAAAACAAAGTTGCAGGCTGTGGTTTCAAAAGTTTGTGGCAACAAAATGGCAATTTTTGAAAGTTATCCTTCTTCAAGAGCGGGACTGACAACTGTCAATTTGAAAACTGCTCCAAGATTTGATTGCATTTTTGGAATAGCTTTGCAAAACAAATCAGGCTCTTCTCAGTCGGGAGATTGCCATAGCATTGAACGGCTTGACGGCGACAAATTTATGTTTGCCATCTGTGACGGCATGGGAAGCGGAGAACAAGCACGCGAAAAGGCAGAAACGGCAATAGGTCTTGTGGAAAATTTTTACAAGGCAGGTTTTGATAATGAGATTATTCTCTCTTCTGTCAACAAACTTTTAAATCTTGAAAAAGACGAAATGTTTTCCACAATTGATATATGTGTGGTTGACCTTAAAAGCGGAATTGCTGACTTTGTCAAAATGGGAGCAACATCCTCTTTTGTCAGAAAAGAAGATGGTTGTGAAATTCTTGAAAGTGGCGCTCTTCCAATAGGTGTTTTACAAGACGCCAAACCTCTTGTAAAAAAGATTGTGCTATCTGAGAGAGATTTTATTGTGATTTCAAGTGATGGAGTCAACGATGCTTTTGGAAGCGACAAAGACTATCGAGATTTTCTTTTGACCATCAAAACCACCAACCCTCAAGAATATGCAGAGACGATTATTGAAAAAGCTCTTGCAAACAATAATGGCTATGCAGTTGACGACATGACATGCGTGGTGGTGAAAATATTTTAATTAAAATTTAAAAAATCAATGAAAAAACATAAAAAAATCAATAAAAAACATATAAAAAATAAAAATTTTCAGATTTAGTCTTGCCTACCGCCTTTTTATGGTGTATAATAAAAGGACAAAAAGGGGCAAAATTATGTTTGAAAATGTAGACAAATTTATTGAGCAAACAAAAATGATTTCAGCTGGAGATGTCATCGGCGTTGGTTTTAGTGGGGGGAGTGATTCTATGGCTCTTCTTCATTATTTGGCAACAAACCAACAAAAACTTGACATCGAAGTTGTGGCAATTCACATCGACCATGGCATAAGAGAAAACAGCTATATTGATGCCGACTTTGCAAAAGAAAAAGCAAAGGAGCTGGGGATAAGATTTTATAAATTTCGTGTTGACGCGCCAAAACTTGCCAAAGAAAAAAATGTAAGCATTGAAACTGCTGCTCGCGAGGCAAGATATGGAGTGTTTAAAACGCTTTTAAGAAAGGGCTTGGTTGACAAAATAGCGCTTGCTCATCACATGCAAGACCAAGCAGAGACAATTTTGATGCATATCTTTCGTGGCAGTGGCGTGGCAGGTGCTAAGGGCATGGAGCCTATCAGAGAAAATGTATATATCCGTCCAATGCTGACCACTTCAAAAGAGGAAATAAATCTGTATCTTAGCGAAAATGACTTAGATTATCGTGAAGATGAAACAAACACTGATATTTCATATAATCGCAATTTTATCAGAAATGTTGTTATGAAACAAGTTCTTTCAAGATGGCCAAACGCGATACAAGCAATCACTTCTTTTGGTCAGGCAGTAAGCGAAGATGACCAGTATATAAACAAACAACTTTATGCTGATGCGGTTATAGTTGAAGGTGATGAGGCAAAAATTCCAACCAGCTATTTCTTCTTTGATAAGCCAATTGTTGCTCGTATAATTTTTAAAGCCTTCAAGGCAATCGGAGTAACTAAAGATATTGAAAGAAAACATATCGATATGATTATCGAACTTGCCAAAAATCTTGAAAATGGCAAAAGAATTTCCCTTCCATTTGATGCGGTTGCTATCAAAGAATATGAATATGTTACAATTGTCAACAAACATAAGGAAGATGTGACTTTAAACGAGCCTTTCAAGAGTGGAGAGTTTGAAGTTGAAGGTTTTGGAAAAGTTATTGTCAAAAGAGTTAAAGATTGCCCTCCACGCAAAAATGTTTTGTATATAGACTTTAGAAAAGTGCCAAAGACTGCAGTTTGGAGATTTAGACAAGAAGGCGATG
Source organism: uncultured Clostridia bacterium (assembly GCA_944363385.1). Lineage (GTDB taxonomy): Bacteria > Bacillota > Clostridia > Christensenellales > UBA1242 > Caccovivens. Next base: position 9,430 of record CALVUB010000002.1, on the reverse strand, counting down.
TTTTTGAAAAGTTTGGTGGCGGAAGCAAAAAACTCAAGGCCTATCTTATCGACAAAAAAATTCCACTTAGACAGCGCAAACTTTTACCAGTTCTTGCTGACGGCAATGAGGTTTATGTTATTGCAGGGGTTGAAATTTCAAATAAGGTCAGAGTTACAGACGCTCCAACCGCTTGCATGATTGAAGTGAAAAAAGACTAGAAAAACTTGCTAGTCTTTTTCATTGGTGATAAAAATGTTAAACAATCTTATCAAGCAAATCCTTTTTATCTGCTACATATTTGAGCAATCTTAGCCTTATATAAAATATTGCCAACTTTGTATTTTATTTCGTCGCCCACACTTTTTTTATAAATTGCATTTCCTAAAGGAGAATTTAATGTTATTTCATCACGATCTTTATTTGCTAGAAATTTACCAGTTAAAATAACCATAAAACTGTCATCATCTATTGAGATCAAAACTTTGTCCCCAATATCAATTTTTCCTTTTATGTTGTGTGGCGCAACAATCTGAGCTTCCGTTTTGATTTTGCTTAGCCTGTCCATCTCATCATAAACTTGATTTTCTCTTTCCATCGCCATGTCATAAGATGAGTTATCATGCCAGGAGTTAGTATCGTTTTGAAAAGCTTCGGCTTTAGTTTTTTGAATCTGTTTTAGTTTTAAAGATTCTTCTCTAATCAGTTCGTCAATTTGTTTTAATCCTTCAATATCTAAAAGCATTTTCCCTCCTTATAACAAACAAAGAGCAAGCTTATGGTGCGGAAGATGAGAGTCGAACTCACAAGGTATTTCTACCACAGGTACCTGAAACCTGCGCGTCTGCCATTTCGCCACTTCCGCATATTTAATTTTGGTTTGTGCTTCGTCAAAACACAAGCCGTTGTTTTTGCGCAGGTTTCTGAACCCAGCGCGTCTGCCACTACCACCCCAAAAATATTTTTATTTTTGGGGAACCCCGGTTTCGCCACTTCCGCATATTTAATTTTGGTTTGTGCTTCGTTAAAACACAAGCCTTTGTTTTCGCGCTGTCTTTAAAAAACAGCGTGGACATCGCAATTTGTGACGGTCTATTTTATTTTAATCTTTTTTTTACCACTTGTCAACGCAAAATAATAATTTAAATGACAGCAACAAAATTTTGTCAACTGCTTGACAATAATATTTAAGATATTTTCAATTACGACAAAATTTTATTTACTAAAAAATTTTTTGAGCATATAATACTTCTATCAAAGGAGGGTATTATGAAAGGTTTTATCAACGCAATGGACGGACTTGCACTCTGGATTAAAGTTATTCTTGCTTTGCCATTTTTAGACATCATTTGGAATGTATATCGTCTTATCAGATCAATCGACAAAGGCAACACGCTTGGCATTGTTCTTGGAATTTTGCTTCTTGTGATTGGAATTCCATTTATGTGGCTTGTCGACATCATTTCACTTCTCATCACAGGCAAAGTGCTTTGGATTGACTAAAAAGGGGCGCATAAATTGCGCTTTTTTGTTTTGTAAATTTGGGCAAATTGTGTATAATAATCTTGAGAGGTGGCTATGGAAGACGAAGAAGAGCAAAAAGCTATGCAAGAAGAAAAACCTGAAAGCTCTGCAAATGAAGAGCCGAAAAAATCTGAAAAAGATGATGAAAAAGAAGGCAAATCATGGGATAAAACAGCCAGTCGTTTTCATGCGCATGTCAAGGCTGACGAGCCATGCCCTTATTGCAATGAAAACTCTCTTTATAAAGAGCCATTGCTCGATGAATTTGGAGGAAAGGCAAAATTTATGATGATGGGCTATTTCAACCGCTCTCAAAGATACATTTGCGTCAATCCAAAATGCCGAGCATATTATGGCAAGCACAAATCGCGCATTATGAGAAAGGCTTCAGGCAAGCTTGGTTATTCTCATCCACTTGGCACTTTTCTTGATGGAAACCCATTTCATATTGATAGATAAAAGGACAGTTTTATGAAAAAAATAGCAGTAGTAACTGATAGCAATTCAGGCATCACACAAAAAGAGATGAAAGAAATAAAAGATTTGTTTGTTATTCCTATGCCTTTTATGATTGGCGAAGAGGAATATTTTGAAGATATAAATTTGACACAAGAGGGATTTTATCAAAAGTTGCTTTCAAATGAAAATATTACAACTTCACAGCCTTCTATTGGAGCAATTGTGGAACTTTGGGAGTCAATTTTAAAAGATTATGATGAAATTGTGCATATTCCTATGTCAAGCGCGCTCAGCATGTCATGCGAAACAGCCAAAAATTTTGCAAAACAGTTTAACGGAAAGGTTCAAGTGGTGGACAATCACGCAATTTCTGTAACCTTAAAAGAGTCGGTGTATGACGCGCTAAGACTTGCAAAAAAAGGGTTGTATGCCGAAGAAATCAAAAAGCGCTTAGAAGAAAATATGAATAACAGCAGTATCTATATTATGGTTTCCACTTTGAAATATCTAAAAAAAGGCGGAAGAATAACGCCTGCTGCAGCCGCAATTGGCACGCTTTTAAAGATTAAACCAGTGCTTCAAATTCAAGGCGGAAAACTTGACCAATACGCCAAAGTTTTAAATGAAAAGACCGCTCGCATCAAGATGATTGAGGCAATCAAAAAAGATTTGGCTACAAGATTTAAAGATTATGACAAAAAAGGGCAAATGCGCCTATACATTGCCTATACAAACTGCAAAGATAAGGCGGAAATTTTTGCGCAAGAGATAAGAAAAGAATTCACAACCACCCCACTTACCTTTGTTGACCCGCTTTCACTCTCAATCGCTTGTCACATTGGCGATGGCGCGCTTGCCATTGCAACTTCAAGGGTGATGGAAGATGACTAAAAAAGTTGCAGTCATAACAGGAGCAAGCAGTGGAATAGGACAAGCTTGTGGAGTTAGGTTACAAAAAGATTATAAAGTCTACAATCTTTCAAGGTCTTTAAAAGAAGATAACAGCTTTGAGTTTTACAAAGTTGACATAAATGATTATGTAAAGATTGAAGAGATTGCCAAGGAAATCTTTGATAGAGAAGGCAGAATAGATTTGCTTATCAATAACGCAGGCTTTGGAATTGCAGGAGCGATTGAAAATGCCTCTTCTGGCAACATCTATTCACTTGTTGACACCAACTTGTCCGCCCAAATTTCGCTTTGCCGAATTTTTATACCTTATCTTAAAAAATGCAAAGGGCGAATAATCAACATTTCTTCTGTTGGCGGAGTTGTGCCTTTGCCTTTTCAAGCTGTTTACTCGGCAACTAAAGCGGGCATCGAAATTTTTTCAAGAGCGCTTGCAAACGAGCTTTACTCCTCTGGCGTAAAGGTGACCGCAATTTTGCCAGGTGATGTAAAGACCAATTTTACAAGTTCTCGCATTGTTGAGAATGATGCAAGTGACGAAAAAGAAAAAATTGATATTGAAAAAAGTATAAAAAAGGTGGAGAAAGACGAACTTTCTGGCAAAGGTCCAGATAGCGTGGCAAAAATTGTGGCAAAGGTGGCAAGGCAAAAGCATCCGCCTCTTAGAAAAGCGGTTGGCATCTCTTACAAACTTGTGGTGCTTTTAACTCGACTTTTGCCTACAAGAGTTGTAAATTTTATTGTCAGAAAACTTTATTGCAAGTAAAAAAGTTCAAGAAAATCTTGAACTTTATTTTTTTACTGTTATAGCTTTTGTTTTTAGTTTTCGTCCAGCAGATTTTGTGCCTTTTTCAAGCCGTTTTGCTTTTTTCTCTGCTTTTTCCACTGTTTTTTGTTCCACTTCTCTTTTGTTTTCTTCAATCAAAAGTTGATATCTATCAAAAGCAGCTTTCACAACTTTTGGCCAAGGCAAATACAAATCGTCAAATGCATTTTGGCAAACCTGTAAGTATTTTTCTTCATCGCTGAAAATTTCGATAATTTTATCAGCATATTTTTCAGTTGAGTTTTCTGCCAGATAGCCATTTACTTCAGCAGTCACCGTGTCAGCAGTTGCCGCACCTTGAAGAAACAGTGCAGGAGTTTTTTGACTTGACGCTTCAATTTGAACAAGCGAACTGCAGTCATAAAGTGATGGAAAGGTGAAAAGGTCAGCCAAAGCGTAGTGAGCAGCAAGTTCGTTTCTGTCTGAAATTTTGCCTAGAAAAAGAAGACGGTCGTTCAGTTTAAGTTTTTTGACTTCTTTTTTTATAACATCTTCATCTTGTCCAGTCCCAACAAAAAGCATTTTAAACTTAAAGCCTTTATTTTTTAGCTGTTTCAAACTTTTGACAAGAAAACTGAGATTTTTAAGAAGGTTTAATCTTCCAACAAACAGCAAAACCTTTTCATCCTCTTGAATTTGATATTTTTCTCGCAATGACAAAAGATATTCTTTATTTTCAAAAGGAAGCATATCTGTTCCGTTCAACATAACGATTGGTTGACGCTTTATTTTATAGTCTTCATAAAATATTCTTGCAACCTCGCCATTTACAGCCCAGTTTTCGGTGGTAGAATTGAATACACTTCTGATAATCGTCATCAAAAGCTCAACAACTGGAGCAAGAAAAGGGCTTTTTGCACTGCGCTTGAAATCTTTTTTAAATTGACTGTGCATGGTCGCAATGCAAGGTATTTTATGCTTTTTGGCATAGTCAAGACCAATTTTTCCCATTGTAAAAGGTGAGTGAATATGCACAATATCTAGGTTTGCCTTGGCAAGCTCTTTTTTAAACTTGCTGTCAAGTTTTGGAAGAGGCAGGTCATAGTCAAGGAAAAACACGCGCATAATAGAACTGCGCACAACTTTGTAAGGGAAATTGTCTTTATATTCTTTGCGACCTTTTGGCACAAAAACAGTCACGTTGCAAAATTCGCTCAAATATCGCGCATAGTTATCGACAACCTGAACAACGCCGTCTACCATTGGATAGAAAGAATCGCAAAATATTCCTATATTCAATTTTTTATTTTCCATTTGCCTTTTACCAATCAACTATTTTATGAGTAGGGTCTTTGACATCATCATAATAGTCGAAATATTTTTGTTTAAATTTTTTACAGTCTTTTTTTGTCTTCTTGCTAGTCATATAAAAATAATATCAAAAAAAACTAAAAAAGTAAAGAGAAAATCTTTAATAAACAACATTTTGAAATTTTTTATTGTTTTATCATGCAAAATTTTGCGCTTTTTGTCTTTCTTTGTCAGATGTAAATATTTTGCGTTTATCAAACCATGTTAAGTCAAGGAGGTTAAAAATGAAAGTTAAAATTTTAAAACTTTTGCCCGCTTTGACACTTGCCTTAATCGCCATCATTGCAATGCTTACAAGTCAAATTTTTATCTCTTCTTTTGCAAACGCTGAAGAAGTGATAGAGTATGAAACAACCCAGGTGCAAGAGAGGGCTGACAGCATCGATTTAACAAATTCAAAAATCCTTGTGTTTGGAAAAGCTGAGCAAACTTTTGAAGCAGACCAAGCAATTGTAAATGTTCAGATTGAAAGCCTTGACCTTGACGAAAAGGTTTCAAAAGAGAAAAATAAACAACTTTTGCAACAATTTCTTCAAGCGCTTCAAGATAAAGGAATTGCAAAAGACAAAATTTTAGTTAACTATTTTTCTTCTTATACTACAACAGCTGGTTTTAACAACAAAAGTGGCACTCGCACATGCACAAGCTTGTGTTATGAAGTCGACAGCCTTGACAAACTTATGCCAAGCATTGAAAAGGCAATCGAGATTGGCGCGCAAGTGAGTTCTATCAATTACAAATTAAGTGATTATCGATCAAAATATAATGATCTGCTTACTTTTGCCATTGAAAGTGCCAAGGCAAAAGCAAAAAAACTTCTTGGTAAAGAAAATGTAGAGGCTTTGAAGATTAAAGAAGAGCGAGAGTATTGTTGTGATACAAAATATCAAAGTTATTACGAGGGTATGGACAGCTCTCTTTTGAATGGCATGATAACAGTGACAGCAGAAGTTCAAGTGCTGTTTTCATGAAATTATTTTTAGCCCAGAGACTATTTCAAGCGTGACATAAGAAGCAGAAAAAACTTCACCGTCAAGGTTGAAGTTGTAAGGCTTTGCGCTTTCAATTTCAAGCTTGTTAGCTTTCATTTTGACAAGTTTTTTATCTTTAATTTTTTCACAACCAAAAAGAAAAAGTTTTGCAATTTTAAAAAGGTGGAAAAATTTCATTTTTTCATTTCTACTTTCGAGCATGACAAAGGTGCCTTTTTTATCTGTAGGAGAATTGTTTTTATCCATCTTAAAGCCAGCTACAAATCTTGAGTTTATAAACAGAAAAAGTGAGGCTTTGCTTGTAAATTTTTCTCCATCCACTGTAAAAGTTAGCGATTGAAGACTGGTTTTAAACATATTTTTTATGCCATGCATTCCATAGGCCAGTCGTCCAAATATTTTCTTTGCCCTTTGCGAGGTGTTGTAACTTGTTTCGGTCAAAGCACCTCCACCAAAAACATAAATGCCGTAGCTGTCATTGATTTTGATAACATCATGATCTCTAGCCACTCCCTTGGCGATAACACTAAGCGCTTTTTTGGTGTTTGTTGGAATTTTCAGACTGTGCGCCACATCGTTGACAGTGCCAAAGGGTAAAATAGCAAGTGCGGGCTTTTTCTTAAGGTGCATAATGCCATTAACAGCCTCGCTAATTGTTCCATCACCGCCAGCTATTACAACAATATCAAATTTCTCTCCATCATTTAATATTTCTTTTGTCACATCGCCTTTCTTTTGAGTGCGAAAAACTGCAACACTGCCAAAGTGCCGTTCAAGAAAATCTGTAATATATTTCTCTTTTTTTGCAATCTTGCCTTTTCCACTCTCGGGATTATATAAAAACATACATTTCATATCTTTATTATACTCGTTTTAGTCAAAATAAGTCAAAAAAATAAAAAAAGAGTCAAATTGTTTTTATTTAAAAATGAATTGTGTTAAAATTTAACATATGGAAGGAAAAATAAAAACAAAATTTAAAAAAGATGAAAAACTGAGGTTTGCTCTGCAAATATTTATGGTCGCTCTTGGCGGAGTTGTTGGAGGGTTTTCTTTTAAGTCCTTTTTTGAACCTGCTTCAATCATACCAACAGGGCTGAGCGGTTTTGCGCAGATTATTCATAATCTCTTAATGCAAATTAATGTTGACATTGCAACATCAATAATTTATCTAGTGATAAATGTTATAATATTTTTGTTTGCACTCAAACTTTTTGGCTGGCGCTTTATTGTGTTAACTTTAGTTGGCCTTGGCACTTACACACTTGCAATGCAGTTTTTAGATATTCCAGCAATCACCTCTCAGGCGGAAGATGTTTTACTATTTGCAATTATCGGTGGCGTTTTGTATGGGGCAGGAGTGGGCATAGCTTATCGTTATGGAGGGTCAACAGGCGGAAGTGATGTGCTGGCTGTAATTATAAACAAATATTTCCCAAAAATAAAACGAGGGGCATGCATTTTATTTATCAATGTTGTAGTGATTGCTTTAACAGTTATAACAAGCGGTTTAAGCACAGGTCTTTATGCTGTAATTGTGGCGGTTATATCCTCATTTATGACCGATTTTATTCTGGACAAAATCAAAAAAGTTCGAGCCTTCTATATCATTTGTGATGACGCTGAAGCCATATCTCAAGCACTTTTGAAAGAATATCATAGAGGAGTAACTCGCATTGAAGGAGAGGGCATGTTTTCTAAGAAAAAGAAGACAATTTTGCTTTCGCTAATTCCTGATGTGCAAACGGAAGAGCTTAGAGAAATTATTAAAAAAATCGAGCCGAATGCCTTTGTGTTTTCAAACATTGTGTCTGAGACTTATGGAGACGGAAATTTTTTAAAAAAGCAGAGTATATTTAAAAATAAGATTAGACAAAGTCAATCTTTGTTAAAAACCAACGATAAGGTCAGCAGAAAAACTGAAATAATAAAAGTAAAGATGCTTAAACGGGTAAAACTAAAATTAAAATAGCAAGAATTAATAATCTTTGAATAAAATGTTAAAATAGGTCAAAAAAAGGTAGGGGAGTTATGGAAAGTTTAATTTATAAAAAACAAAATTTTTATGAAATCGCTTCAGAAAAAGAATTAAAAGATTGTGATGATTTTGCAAAAGAATATATGGAGTTTTTAAATAAAGCCAAAACAGAAAGAGAAGCTTGCCGAGAAGCAGCTATTTTGGCAGAACAATTTGGATTTCAACCTTTTGATTTTGGGAGAAAAATTAAAAAAGGTGATAAAAGGTATCTTTTAAACCACAACAAACAAATTTTATTGTTTAAAATTGGAAGTGCTGATTTAGAAGAGAGTGGAATTAAAATAATCGCAGCTCATATTGATTCGCCAAGGTTAGATTTAAAGCCTAGCCCTATGTTTGAAGAGGGCGGAATGTGCTATTTAAAAACTCATTACTATGGTGGGATACGAAAGTATCAATATTTGACAACGCCACTTGCTTTGCATGGCGCAGTGGTTAAAGCAAACGGCGAAAAGTTTGAATTTGTTGTGGGAGAAAACGAAGATGAGCCAGTTTTTTATATCAGCGACCTTTTGCCACATCTTTCACAGAAACAAGAAGATCAAAAGCTTAGAGAGGTTTTTACTGGCGAACAGCTTAATTTGGTTTGTGGCGGTAAAAAGTCAAAAGATTATAAAGAGCAAAAACTTAAAAACAAGGTTTTGGAAATTTTAAAAAAGCGTTATGGGATGAGTGATGCCGATTTTATGAGCAGTGAAATCAGCGCAGTGCCTGCCTTTAAAGCTAGAGAGGTGGGATTTGACCAAGCCTTTATTGCAGGTTATGGGCATGACGATAAGTCTTGTGCTTATCCTGCTCTTAGGGCGATTTTGGAAAGCAAAACCAGCGACACTGTGATAGTTTGGCTTGTGGATAAAGAAGAAATCGGAAGTGAGGGCAACACAGGTGCGCAAAGCAAACTTTTTGAAGATTTGATTGATGAGATTTGTGAAAACTTTAACATTTCCGCTCGAAAGGTAAGAAAAAATTCAAAATGTCTGTCTGCCGATGTGACAAGTGCATACGATGCAAACTATTCCTCTGTTTTTGACAAAACCAATGTAGCGGAAGTCTCTTGCGGAACTTGCATTGTGAAATATGGTGGCGCAAGGGGTAAAAGTGGTAGCAATGATGCTTCAGCCGAGCTTGTGAGTGAACTTAGAAAATCGATGGAAGAGGAGGGCGTGCTTTGGCAGACTGGAGAGCTTGGAAAAGTTGACCTTGGTGGAGGAGGAACAATATCAAAATTTATTGCCAAACTCAACATCGACACCGTAGACCTCGGAGTCCCCGTCATATCCATGCACGCGCCTTACGAACTTGTTTCCAAAGCCGACGTCTATTCCACTTACAAGGCATTCGCGGCGTTCATTAAATAATTTTCGCTATATCTGAAAAGGCTTTTCTTTTAAT
>CALVUB010000001.1 GCA_944363385.1 uncultured Clostridia bacterium | reverse complement strand
AAACTTGAAAACTATATTGATGTTATGATAGCAAACTATGTTGTCAATGTTGGCGGAAACATGCCAAAGAGCATTGAGACTCAAGAAAGTTTGACTCTTTTAAACAACTACTTAAGCAAAATGGATGAAGGACTGAAATATATTTTTTATAACATTGAACTTCCTCTTTGCAAAATTTTGTTTGAGATGGAAAAAGAAGGCTTCAAAATCAATGAAAGCAAACTTGAAGAGCTCGATAAATATTTTACTGACAAACTAGAAAAGCTAAGAGAGGAAATCTATAACGAGGCTGGAGAGGAGTTTAATATCAAATCGCCACAGCAAACAGCCACCATCCTTTTTGATAAGCTTGGAATAAAAGCCTACAACAACAAAAAGCGCTCAACTTCAAAGGTGGTTTTAGAGGAATTGTCTTTCATTCCAATTATTGAGCATATTTTGGAATATAGAAAACTTGCCAAGCTTAAAAATACATATATCGATGTCTATAAAGAAATTTGCAAAAATAGTGGAAGCGTTATTCATACCACTTTTAATCAGACCTTAACAAACACAGGCAGGCTTTCAAGCAGTGAGCCAAACCTTCAAAACATTCCAACTCGAGACACTGAGGGTAAAGAACTTCGAAAAATCTTTGTGTCTAAGTTTGAAAATGGAAGGGTGCTTTCTGCTGACTACAATCAAATTGAACTCCGTCTTCTTGCCGATATGTCGGGCGAAGAAAAGCTTATTGAGGCATACAACAATGGCCTTGACATACACACAATCACAGCCTCTCAGATTTTTCATGTTCCACTTGAAAATGTCACTTCTATGCAAAGGCGAGATGCAAAGGCGGTCAATTTTGGCATTATTTATGGCATAAGCGACTATGGCTTATCGCAAAATATCAAGTCAACAAGAGCTAGCGCAAAAGAATATATCGACAGCTATTTTGAAAGGTATCCAAAAGTCAAACAGTTTATGGAAAACAATGTCTCTTTTGCAAAACAGCATGGCTATGCCTTAACCAAATTTGGACGAAGAAGACTGATTGCTGACATAAATTCTTCAAAATACCTAGTGCGCAATTTTGCTGAAAGGGTTGCTATGAATATGCCACTTCAAGGCACAGCCTCTGACATTATAAAACTTGCTATGATAAAGGTTTCTCACAGCCTTCAAGAGCAAAATTTGAAAAGCAAACTTATACTGCAAATTCATGACGAACTTATTGTGGATTGCTATTCTGGAGAAGAGCAACAGGTTGAAAACATCTTAAAAACTGAAATGGAGAATATAACCTCACTTCAAGTGCCTCTTATAGTTACAGTTGGCGAAGGAGAAAATCTTTATGAGTGCAAATAAAACTAAGCTTGTAATTTTTGATTTTGACGGCACCTTGACTAAACCGCATAAATTAGACAACTCATGGACCAGAATTTGGAATAAAATAGGACTTACAAGTGAGGAAGAAAGGCTTTACTACAACGCCTTTAAAAAGGGAAAAATAAGTTATCAAGAGTGGGTAGGAGAGGTCATAAAAATTTTTCGAGCCAATGGCGTAAACAGGTCAATGATTTATTCACTTGCCAAAGAAACTAAGCTTTTAAATAATTGCAAAAAAGTTTTTAAAACTTTGTATCAACATGGTATAAAAATTTGCATCTTATCGGGTGGCGTGAAAAATATTATCGATGAAAAATTAAAAAGTATGAGCAAATTTATAACCAAAATTGAAGCGTTGTCATTAACTTTTGATGAAAATGGTTTGATAAATGGTGCGGTCTTAGCAGAAACCAACACCGCCAATAAAAGTGACTTTATTTTAAAACAAATGGAAAAAATTAACTTAAAAAAAGAAGAAGTGATTTTTGTAGGCAATTCTTCCAATGATGAAGATGCTTCTAAAAGCGGAGTCACCACCATTTGCATTAATCCTTTAAACACAGATTTTCAAAACAAAGCCATTTGGACACAGGCAATTGAGAAGACAGACGACCTGTCAAGCCTTTTAAGTTATATAAATTTTTAATTATTTGTGAAAAACTAGCGTTTTTGTTTGACTAATCTTTCAAAAAAGGGTATATTATAGGTGGAGTTATGATGCAACAGACTAGAAAAATGGGCATAGATTATGGCGACAAACGCATTGGTGTGGCAATGACTGATGCCTTATGCATTATCTCTAGCCCTTATGAAGTTTTTGAAAATCGTTCAGAAGAGCAGTCGCTACAACATTTAAACAAACTTATCAAAGAGTTTAATGTTGACGAAGTGGCAATGGGGCTTCCGCTTAATATGGACGGAAGTGAAGGTGAACGGGCAAAAATTCACAGAGAGTTTGGAGAAAAGCTAGCTTCTTTGTCTGGAATAAAAGTCGAATATGTCGACGAGCGCTTAACCTCGGCTGAAGCGGAAGAAATTTTAATTCAAAGTAAGGTGCGAAGGGAAAAGCGAAAGGAACTTATCGACAAAATCTCGGCGCAAATAATTTTGCAAACATATCTCAATCAAATAAAAAGGGGTTAAATTTTATGGATAAAAAGGAACAAAAACAAGAGACTGCACAAGTGGACCTTCTTGATGTGCTTCTCGATAAAGATAACAAAGAGCCTATCACTTTGATGGACGAAAAAGGCAAACAAATTTCTTTCGAACAAATTGCAATGATTGTTCATGAAGTAAAAAAAGAGAAAAAACTTTTCGCTATCTTAAAGCCTGTTGATAAGATTGAAGGCATTAGCGAAAATGAAGCAATTGTCTTTCTTGTAGACCAAGACAAAAATGGCAACACAATCTTGAAAATTGAAGAAGATGAAGATGTTGCAATTGATGTTTTTGATGACTACTATGACCTTCTTGAAGACGAAATGGCAAAACAAAAAGAAAAGAAAACTGCAAAAAAGACAGCAACTGCTAAAACTGCTCCAAAAGCAACCAAAACTGCTGGAAAAACTGCAGCCACAAAAAAGACAACAAAAAAATAAAACTAAAATAAAGAGGCAATTTGCTTCTTTTTTTTGTTTCACAATTTTTTCTTTTGATGATGTATATTTTAAGGCGCTCAGGGAAAAACTATAACTACAAGGATAAAAAGTCCTTGAATAAATGGGAGGTGAAAACTATGTTTGGTAAAAATTCCAAAATGAACAGACCTGCAAAGAGCGCAAAATCTTCTAGAAGAAATGTAGAAGGCGCAAATGAGGCTAAGTCTAGCAGTTCTAGATCTTCATCAGAAGCAAAAAACTGCAAATAAGGTAGTTTTCAACCAAAAAAGAAGGCAGAATGACTGTCTTCTTTTTTTTTGTATAAATATAAATTGCTACAAGCTTATTGTATAGAAATTGCTTTTCTTATTCGGCTTCAGTTTGAAATAAAGCTGAATTGATTTTTGAAAGTGTGATTGAAATAGTAATCGTTCCAGCAGTAGAACTGCTGGCAGTGGCAGTCAAAGTGCATTGTCCATTTTCATCAAAGGTGACTTGGTTTTCGCCTGGCGTGCCATCAATAAGACGGTTTGTAAAAGAGACTGTGTATGTGGTAACAGACTCACCAGCAACTTGCTGTAAAGTCGCGTTAAAGATAAAAACTGACTGATTGCTTTGTCCAGTTGCACTGCCAAAATAAATTAAATTTGTTTTGTCTGTTTGTGCGCTTCCATTTTCTAGTGCAAGGTTTTCAAGAGAGTGCCAAACTGTTGAAGAAGAGGAGTAAGCGTATTGAATTTGCAAGTTGCCTTCTATATTTGTGCCACTTTGAGTTGTAACACTTATGTCGGTTATGGTTGCATATCTCATGGCGCTAAGTCGAGATTTTTCAAAAAGTGCTGTATAGTTGCCTTCAGTCTCAGCCGAATAAGTTGTTGAATAAACCTTTTCAAAAGAAACCACCTTGCTGTTGTCTTTTATCCAGCAAATAAAAGGATTGGTTTCTGGCGCTAGCTCTGTTGCAGTCAAAGTGACAGCAGTGCCTTCAGCTTTTGCGACATCACTTCCACCAGAGGCTTGACCAATTGTTGTTTCGCTTGAAGAAATTGTAGTTATAGTGTAAAAATGTGTAATATCACAAGAGGCAAGAAAAATCATTGGCGCTAAAATCAATGCACTAAACAACATTTTAAAACTCTTTTTCATATTTTTACCTTTTATCATACCTATATTATTAATTATTTTGTTTTTTTTGTCAAATTATTTATGGCAAAACTAACTTTTTTTTGAGTATTTTTTCTTTCCTTGCATAGAATATCTTTTGAAAGGGGTTACTATGTGGGAATTTTCGCTCAATCTTAAAACTGAAAACTTTGAACTTGCAAAGTTTATTCACAACAATATTTCTGTTTTTTGTGCAAAATGGCATGGGGTTGTAACTTCTGTGGAAGAAGGTGGCTATATTTCAATTCTTATCGCCGTCAAAGAACAAGACAAAGAAAAAATGCAAGCATATCTGACAAATTGTATAGTTGAAGTCATCTGCACCGTTTTTAAGTCAAGTTTTTTAGATGGCAATCTTTTTTTGCCTTCTGAGGATCCGCTAGGTATGAATGCCTTTAAAAAAGCACTTCTCAATTTTGATAAAGAGACAGACAGATATCTTGTGAAGAAAGCGCTTAAACTTGAAAAAGATTTGTTTTTGGAAAGTTTTTATCAGTTTAATCTTTCTACGCTTAAAGCAAAATGGGCAGAGCTTGTCACTCTTGCCAACGAAAATCGCGAATATCTGTCTTCTACTGAAAGTTTTATCGACCTATTAAAATTGAGCTATAAAATATTAGTTTCTGACAAACTGTACCAAAACAAAGTGTTCTCCGAAGAAAGTTTGGTCTCTTCTATTATTGACCTTTCGCCTCAAAAAATATATCTTTACTTTGACGAAGACAGTCAAGCAATCAATCTTTTGCATAGGCTTTTTGAAGAGCGAATAACAGAAAAAAAGCATACCTTAATCAATCGCATAGAAAAAATTTGATTTTTTTGGCTTTTAGATAAAAAATTGACAAAAATGATTGACTTTAACCATTTTTATTAATATAATAAATATGAAACTTGGAGCAGAAAGACAAGTAGTTTGATTTGATGCGCTCAGAGAAGGGTTGGTTGGTGAAAAACCTTGGCTAGATGAAAAACGAAACCACTTTTTGTGATGATAAGCAAAAATTTTAAAGTGGCAGTAATGCAATTAAGGTGGAACCGCGGTTTGATTTTGCAAATCGTCCTTAAGTTTTTAAGGGCGCTTTTTTATTGTAGCGTCAAAACAAGGAGGAAAAATGGAACTTAAAAAAGAAAAAGATTTAGAACTTGAAAAGGCAAGACACTCTCTTGCGCATGTGCTGGCAAAAGCACTTGTAGAGCTTTATCCAAACACAAAACTGACTATTGGACCTGCAATTGAAGATGGGTTTTATTACGACATCGACCTTGACCACTCTATCACACCTGATGAATTTAAGTCTATTGAAAAGAAAATGCAAGAGATTATAAACAGAGGGGAAGAGTTTAAAAGAGAAGTTATTTCAAAAGAAAAGGCTCTCAAACTTTTTGCTGGAAACGAGTATAAAACAGAAATTATAAACGAACTTCCTGACGGCGAAGAGGTTTCAATCTACTATACTGGCGACAACTTTTTTGACCTTTGCAGAGGGCCTCACATTGACAGCACAAAAAGAGTGCAAAACTATGGTTTCAAAATTCACAGCGTAAATGGCGCATACTGGAGAGGGGACGAGAAAAACAAAATGCTTCAACGAGTTTACTGCTATGCTTTTAAAACTAAAAAAGAGCTCGCTGACCATATCGCAATGCTTCAAGAGGCAAAGAAAAGAGATCACCGAAAACTTGGCAAAGAACTCAAACTCTTTATGATATCGCCAGAAGGTCCTGGTTTTCCATTCTTTTTGCCAAACGGCATGATTGTAAAAAATATCTTAATTGACTTTTGGCGTCAGCTTCATAGAAAGGCAGGTTATAAAGAAATTCAAACACCCATCATGCTTTCAAGGCATCTTTGGGAAACTTCTGGACACTGGGACCACTATAAAGCCAATATGTATACCACAGTGATTGATGAAGTCGATTTTGCTATCAAACCTATGAACTGTCCAGGCGGAGTGCTTGTATATAAAAGCGAGCCTCACTCATATCGTGATTTACCACTTCGTGTTGGCGAGCTTGGGCTTGTGCATAGACATGAAAAATCAGGAGAACTTGGTGGTCTTATGCGTGTGCGAGCTTTTACTCAAGACGATGCGCATATATTTATGACGCCAGAGCAAATTAAAGATGAAATCAAGGGGGTTGTTGAACTTATTGACAAGGTTTACAGAGTTTTCAATTTCAACTATCATGTTGAACTTTCAACTCGCCCTGAAAACAGCATCGGCTCAGACGAAGATTGGGAAAGAGCAACTCAAGGTCTTAAAGATGCTCTTGACGAAATTGGCAGAGATTATGTTATCAATGAGGGTGATGGTGCTTTCTATGGTCCAAAAATTGACTTTCACTTGACTGATGCCATTGGCAGAACTTGGCAATGCGGAACAATTCAGCTTGACTTCCAGCTTCCACAACGCTTTGACCTTGAATACACAGGTGATGACGGCGAAAAACATAGACCTATCATGTTGCACCGAGTTATTTATGGCTCACTTGAGCGAATGATGGGCATTTTGATTGAACATTTTGCAGGGGCATTTCCGCTTTGGCTTGCACCTGAGCAGGTGAGAGTGCTTTCACTTACAGAGCGCAACAATAGCTATGCAGAAGAAATCAAAAAACAACTTTTTGACCTTGGCTTTAGGGCTGAAGTTGACACGAGAAATGAAAAGATTGGTTACAAAATCAGAGAAGCCCTTTCTATGAAAGTGCCATACCTTATCATTGTTGGTGATGAAGAAGAAAATTCTCGCACAATTTCCATCAGAGGCCGTGGAAATAAAAATAAAACAGGTCTAAATTTGCAAGATTTTATCGAAAGACTCAAAAATGAAATAAATTCTAAAAAAATATAGTTGAAATTGTTTGCAAAATGAATATAATTATGTTAAACTAAGGAGGAAACGATTATGAATGGTGTTTTTCTTGCATTACTTGTTATATTCGTTGTATTTATGTTTATTTTTGTGTTTATGAAATAGGAGGATTTTTATGGATGTTTCACAATGGATTTTAGTTGCGGTTGTTATATTATTGATTGTTGCTTATCCAATTTTGGTTACAACTAGAAACAAAAAAGAAAGACAAAAACTTGACGAGCAGACAAATTCGCTTAAACGAGGAGATAAGGTTATGACAACAAGTGGCGTTGTCGGAACTATTGTTGATCTTGTTCAAGAAGGAGAGCGAAAAATTGTTACTATTGAAACAGGTGCTGGCAAAAACAAAGGTTATGTTTCAGTAGATGCTTATGCTATCTATTCAGTTTTAAATAATAATTTTGAACCTATTGATCAAAAAGAAGATAAAAAAGAAGTCAAAAAGGTCGAAACAAAAGAAATCAAAGCTGAAACAAAAAATGACGAGGCAAATGTAAATAAAACTGAATAGAAAAAAGAAGCGCTTAAGGTTAAAAAAAGTGAAGCTAAGAAAATAGAAACTAAGAAAAAAGAGGAAAGCAAATAAGCTTTCCTTTTTGTTGTTTGTCTTGACAAAACTGAAAAGGTGAGATAAAATGTTTTTGAGGTTAAAATATGTTTTATGACGAAAACAAAGGAAGCATTGATTTGACAAATTGCACGTTTTCTGATGTGCGAGCCTTTTTAGACTCAAGAAGAACAACCGAACAACAGCTCACCGAAGAATATGAAGACAAAGGCGTGCTTTCTCTAAAATTTCAAATAGTTCGTTTTGTGAAAGCAATAAAATCTTTAGATATAAACAGTGCTTTATTTAAAAAATCAACTCTTCAAATGACAAATACTCAAGAATTAAGCCAATTTGATAAATTAAGATTGATAAAACATCCAGTAAAGGTTAGTCTTAATCATCAAAACGCACAACACCTTCTTTTATGTGAATTTGGTGAAGGGCTTTTTGCAGACCCAAGAAAGCTTATTGACCCAAACATAGATTATAAAATACAGTATTGCCACAGCAGTGCCTATTTATTTACAAAGATGCATCCCGAGCTTAAGCCTCAAATCCAAACAGGATTTTATAACCGCCAAGAAGAAACTTTAAATGGCTCAAAAGGCTATCTTCATTCTATTTGCGTTTTTCCATACAAAGGAGAAAGCAAAGTTTTTGATGGAGCACATGGCATTGTGATGGATGAAAGGTTGTATAAAGCTCTTTTTAATTTTAAAATGCTCTCATGCACCGATTATGACAAACTGCAAGCAGATTTGCCTATTATCTTAGAAAAAGATGTAAACCTGTTAGAGTATTTTCTTGCGCCAAGTGTGGTTTGTAACACAATTGAAGATGGGTTTTATTATCCTGAAGATTAAACCGCTGTCATTTTTTTTATTCTCTAAACATAACATACTCCTAGAAAAAGGTATAATTTTTTCAAAAGGAGTCAATCATGAAATTGAAAGCTAAAAAAAGTTCAATAAAAATGCCAAAAAATGCCTTTGTTTTCTCTGTTGCTAAAGGTGCGCTTGTGGCTGTTTGCGTTTCACTTGTACTTGTGCTTATGTTTGCGTTTTTGCTTAAGTTTACAAATATTCCAGAAAGCACAATCAAACCAGTCAATCAAGTAATAAAAGGTATTTCTATCCTTATCGGCGTTTTTGTTGGGCTAAGAAAAAGCAAAGAACTTGGACTTGTTAGTGGGCTTTTAATTGGATTTATTTATACAATTGTGGCTTTTGTTGTCTTCTCAATTCTCGGCGGAGTGTTTGCTTTTGATCTTACATTTCTTTCAGACATTCTTTTTGGTGCTGTAATGGGAGCAATTTGTGGTATTATTTGTGTAAATTTGAAAAAATCTACAAACTAAAAGTCAAAATCAATTGACATGACAAGGTGAGTTCTTATATAATAAAGAGGTAAATAATTTATTTGCTTTAAAAAGGGGACTTACATGGTTAAAAAACGTTCTATAACTCGATTTATCATCTTGTCAATCATTGCACTTGTTTTGGTGCTTTTGACTGTATGTTCTTTTACTATTCCTGGCACAACAACTGTTTATAACAGCTTTATTGGTTCAATTCCGCTTGGGTTTGATTTCTCAAGTGGATATTCTGTTGTCTATAACGGCGAAAAATCCTCATCTTCTGACCTGTCTATTTCAGAAACAATAGACCAAACACTGCCTAAAATTGACAAATTTCTTTCTTATCAAGGTTTTTCTGAATATACTTTGTCAAAAATGGGAGATGAGCAAATTAAAATTGAAGTGCTTGATAAAGAATACTCTCAAACAATTTTAGGGCTTTTAGAAACTCCTGAGCAAATCTATTTTACAGTGGAAGAATATTCTGAAGAGGAGGACGGAAACACAAACCCTGAAAGTTATCTTGGAAGCTCTGACATCTCATTTGCAGAGGTGAGTTATGACCAAAGCGCAGGAGTTTATGGCATAAAGATTTCGCTTACTGGGCTGGGGAAACAAAGCCTTCAAAATTTAATAACCCAAGCCAAAAATGTAGGCACTGACACTGTCTATATCTATGTTGGCGAAATTGGTTCATCTTCTTGGGGGACGATTTCGGTAAGCAAACTTAAAGACGGAATGTTTATTCAATCTTCTTCAGCTTCAAACACAAACTCAGCCTATTCAACCGCATACCAAACCGCTAGCAACATTTTTGTAGGAACTTTTGGCGTAAATTTATCGCAAGATGAAGTTTTAACCATTTCTCCAAGACTGGGCAATAACGCTTGGATGTTTACTTTGATTGCTTTTTTAGTTTTTATCGTTGCAGTTATGATATTCTTTGCTGTTCGTTATGGCGACCTTGGCATACTTGCCTCTTTCGCAATGATTTTCTTTGTAACTCTTCAACTTCTCTTTATGCAAGCAATCCCATTTGTAATGCTTGATTTAGGCGGAGCAATTGCAATGTTTATGTCCGTGCTGTTATTTGCTCTTTCTGCCATTTTAATCATGGAAAGAATTGGTAAAGAATACGCTCTTGGCAACAGAATTCATGTTTCATGCAAAAATGGTTTCCGTCGCTCATTCTGGCGCATCTTTGATTTGCATGTCATCCTGCTTGTAACCTCTGTCTTAATGCTTTTGATAGGACAATTTTCGCTCTCATACTTTGGAGGAGTGATGTTTATAGCAAGCATTGTTTCAATGTTCTGCCTCTATGTGCTTTTCAGATTTTTCATAAATACCTATCTTCCTCTTAACAGCACAAAACCTCAAAAAATGAGGCTTTATCGCGAGGCTAATGTCAAAGAGATTAAGGAAGAGGTAGAGATTATTCCTGAGGAAAAAGCTGACTCCTTAAAAGGAGGAGATAACAATGAATAAAAAAGTTTCAATCAATCAAAAGTTTGACAGGGCAATTGAAAAAAGCAATTTCAACTTTTTCAAAAACTTTAAATTTTTTGCAATTGTCTCACTTGCACTTATCATCATTGGTGCATTTATGTGCGGTTTCTTAGGTTTCAATCTTGGCTCTGATTTAGCAAGTCTTAGCACAATAAAAATTTACACCAACTCTGAAGGCTATACAGAAGGCGACAATGTTTTAAGCTTTGACATAGCAACGCAAGAAGGTTATAACCAAGCAGTTAAAAAAATTGAAGACTGTCTTTCGTTAAATGGCACAAGTATTTACTCGGTAAACAAAACAACTATCAACATTGCCAAGCAAAACATTTTAGGTGCGAAAGCGCTTGAAATAAGTTTTTATAATGATAATTCGCTTACAGAAGAAGAGCAAAAACTTCAAAATGAGCAAATAAAAAACGCGCTTATGCAGGCTTTTGGCTACTTAAATGAAGATGTGGCTCTTGTTGAAGGGGTGACTGATGCAAAAATCTTGTCACCATATAGAAACAATCTCACCATTGTCTATAGCGCTATCATTGCACTTGTTGTTGGTGTTTTGTTTGCAATTATCTATCTTGTATGCAGATATGAGCGGACAGCTTTTGTGACAGGCTTCTTTATAGTTATGCACGACCTTGTGCTTTTGCTTGCTCTGCTTGCCATTACTAGAGTGCCAATCAACCTTGCAACAATCGGCGTGGTCGCTTTCTCTTTCTTCATGAGCGTTATAAACCTTATCATCTTTTACAGCAAGGCCAAAGAACTTACTTCAAGTGGAGCGGTTGATAAAAACAAAGTCTCTGCCGTGGCAAATGAAGTTACAAAATCAAACATTAAAATCAATTTCTATTTATACCTTATTCTTTTCATTCTAGCAATTCTTGTTATAGCTTTCTCAACTTCATCAACCATGCTTTTTACAGGTCTATCACTCTTGATTGCTGTTTTGGTAAACTATTTCAGCGCACAATTTATCTTAAATGGTTTTTACGGAATGGTTTACAAGCCAGCCAAGAAAAATCCAAAACTTATCTAAAAAAGAAAGGAGAAAATCAACATGATTTTTCTCCTCATTTTTTGTGAAAATAATTATATATATCTTTATAAACGCTTGACTTTTATTTTTAAGTTTGATATAATCACTTTCGTCATTGAAGACAAATTTGCACTCAAAGCAGATTTACTTGCCGTTGCCAAACAAGTTGCAGAATGCTAACAAAAATTTTTCTGCAATGAAAGGGTCTTACCATCAAAGACTCTGTGGTTGCAAGTGGAGCTTGAAAACTTTGGGGAAGGACAAAAACAAAAGGAGGAAAAATCATGTCAGTTATTTCAATGAAACAACTTCTTGAAGCTGGTGTTCACTTTGGTCACCAAACCAGAAAGTGGAACCCTAAGATGAAAAAATACATCTTCACAGCAAGAAACGATATTCATATCATCAACTTAGAAGACACTTCGGCGCAGATTGATAAGGCTTATCTTTTTGTTCGCGACATCGTTGCTTCAGGAAAAAATGTTCTCTTTGTGGGAACTAAAAAACAAGCTCAAGAAGCTATAAAAGAAGAGGCAGAAAGATGTGGAATGTTCTACATCAACACTCGTTGGCTTGGCGGATGCCTTACAAACTTCAAAACAATCAAGTCAAGAATTGAGCGTCTTAACAAACTAAATCAAATGGAAAAGGTTGGTGAATTTGACCTTCTTCCTAAAAAAGAGGTAACTCTTTTGAAGACTGAAAGAGACAAACTTGAAAAAAACCTTGGTGGAATCAAAGAAATGAGAGAGCTTCCAGGCGTTGTTTTTCTTGTTGACCCTTGCGTTGAGCATATCTGCGTTAGCGAATGTAAAAATCTTAACATTCCAATGGTTGCTTTGGTTGACACAAACGGCAATCCAGACGGAATAAGTGTTGTTATTCCAGGAAATGACGATGCTATAAGGTCAGTAAAACTTATCGCAAGCGCTATCGCTGACGCTGTTATTGAGGCAAGAGAAGGCGTTTCTATGAAGAAAGAAGAGTCTGCAGAAGAAGAACAAATTGATATAGAAAAAGTTCTTGCAGAAACAAAACCAAACCTCGAAATTGCTGAGGCAGGCGAAGAAAATAAATCAAAAAAGCCAGCAAAGAAAAAACCAGCAAAGAAAAAGGTAGAAAAAGCTGAAACAAAGAAAGAAGATAAAGCAGAAGAAAAAACTGAAGAAAAGAAAGGAGAGTAACTATGGAATTTACAGCAAAAGACGTTGCATCGCTTAGAGCAAGAACAAATGCAGGAATGATGGACTGCAAACAAGCCTTGACCGCTTGCAATGGAGACTTTGAAAAAGCTATCGTTTGGCTTAGAGAAAAGGGCATTGCTGCCGCTGCAAAAAAACAATCAAGAATTGCATCTGAAGGAGCTGTAGCTTCATATATTCACATGGGTGGTAAAATTGGCGTTCTGGTTGAAATCAATTGCGAAACTGATTTCGTTGCAAAAACAGACGCTTTCCAAGAAATTTGCCATGATGTTGCTCTTCAAATTGCAGCTTCTGCACCAAAATATGTCAGAATTGAGGAAGTTCCTGCTGAAGAACTTGAAAAAGAAAAAGAAATTTTGAAAAATCAAGCTCTCAACGAAGGAAAACCTGCTCAAATTATTGACAAAATGGTTGAAGGAAGAGTAAAAAAATTTTATCAAGATGTTTGCCTTATGGAACAAACATTTGTTAAAGACCCAGGTATGACTATTGCTCAATACATCAACGAAAAGACTCTTCAAATTGGTGAAAAAATCTCTATCAGAAGATTCACTCGCTACGAACTTGGCGAAGGTCTTGAAAAGAGAAATGATAACCTTGCAGAAGAAGTTGCAAAACAAATGAAAGGAAATTAGCCAACTTAAGCAGACAAACTATGTCTGCTTTTTTTAATGAAATTTTTGTTTAAAATACAATTTTTGCAAGTTTTTTAACTCAACGATATTGACATCAAACGCTTTTTGTGATAGACTGAAATGGTGAGGTGTTTTTATGAAATTAAGTGGCATAATTAAAGAAAATTTATTTGAAAAAACAAAAAAAATTATTGAATCAAACGAACAGTTTGAAGATAAAATTGCAGAATTTTCTAAAGTTTTATCAGCCCTTACTTTCTCAACAAAAGATGTTGCAAATGTTATCGACAGAATTTGCAAAAAAGGAAAAATAAAGCTTGCTACTGAGCTTGTTGAGCTTTTAAATAACAACTATCTTGACGGAACAATTTTTTCGCCAAATAGTAAAAAAACTAAGGCTTTAATAAAAATTTTATTTGACACAATAGAGTTGTATGAAGAAGATTCAAAAAATGTTTCAACTCAAATAAAAGAGGTTTTATCTCTTGCTAAAAAGCAAAATCTTTCACCATATCGCATAGCAATCAAAACCAATATCAGAATGGCAACTGTGGAAAATTTCAAAAAAACTTTATATGCTTTAACAGAAGAAAAATATGATTTAAATGCTAATGAAGAAACTCTTTTTTCTAAAGAAGAGTATAAAGAAATCATGCAACAATGCGCTTCAATTGCTTGTCGAGTTAGCGCTGAAAATTTGAAGGAAATTATCATTCTTCTTAAAAAACTTTCTTATGACAGAAAACATGGTTGTTATCATTTTGATGTAAAATCACTGTTCAAACAAGCGCCATCTATTTTGGCTGTTTCTGCCGATAAAATGGCAAACACAATAGCTTTGCTTGATTTGATTTGTGAAGAAAACAAAATTTCAAAAGCCATACTTCTTGAAAAAGTTTCAAAAAATCCTTCAATTTTGGATATTAGTGCAGAAAAATTTGATGAAAATTTAGATGTTTGTCAGAAAATTTACTTCAATTTTAGCAAAAAATTGGATAAAAATTTGGTTTTAGGCAAATTTTTAAGCTCACAAAACTACTCGAAATTTAAAAATAATTTTTACAATTTAGATAATTTGGAAGTAATAACAAATTCTAAAAGCGAAACTTTGCTGTTAAAAGCAGAACTTCTTGAAAAATTTGTTGGCACACAAAACGCTATGAATTGCCTTCTTGATAAAGCCATTTTATCAACTGAAATATGCAAACTTAAATTTGTGCTTGCCTACACAACACAAGAAGATTTAAAAAATAAAAATAACAACTTGAGAAGTGCTTTTGTTGCAAACCCTTCAAAATTTTTGAATGCACTTAGCTTGCAAAATATTTTGAATGAAAATAAGATTGAAGATGATAAACAAAATATTGATAAAAAGTCTAGAGAATATCGCAAGCAAGATGAAAACTTGGTAGATAGCCTTTTTCCAACAATTCCTTCTTATGAGCTTATCAAAACGATAAACGATTATAAAACTCAAAACGCAGAAATTTATGAAAAATTTGTCGGCTCAGTAACAACATTTGCCAAAGAAATTCAAACTGATAAAAAAGCTAAAAAAGAATATTATAAAAAGTTAAGAGAAATGAACAGGCTTTTAAAAAATTCTCAAAACAAAGAGTCTTCAATTAATCAATCCAATTCTGAAACAGACACAACTGACAATAAAAATGATGATAATTCTATTCAGAACAATAACGACAATATAGATGAAATCAGGAATGAAAATAGCAATCAAATCCTTTCAGTTACCGCAGACGACTTTGTGCATGGCGTGCCTCAATATCATTCTGTGCAAGAAAAATCTTTTAGCTCAGTCTTTAAAAATATTGTTGATTTTATAAACACTTTAACACGCCAAATAAAGAAAGACAAAAGAGAAGTCCTGTTGAAAGATGGTTTAGACGAAATTATCGTAAACGAAAAATTGCTAGAAAAAATAATCAAAGCCTTAGAAAAAATTGAACAAAACAACTTGCACATAGTTCATTATGTTTTGACATTAACAAGCACTAGCACTTTTGAATTAAAACAATGGGCTAGTGTGGCAAAAATTAAAGAAAAGGTTTCCCTTCTAAATGTCACGCTTGAAGAAATGATTTCATCATACAAACGCAATAAAATGCAATTTGAATTCATTGACTCTAAACTCAATGAGGTTTTTGTTGAAAGTTTGGATGAGTTTATGCATAATACTTCTGTTTCTGAAATAAACCATAGATACAACATTCAAGAATTTATGACTTGTTTTTTGATAGGAATTTTGAGCTGTTTGCAACCATATCTTTCAGAACAGGTTTTACAAGAGGCATTTAACGATAATGAAAACGCGCTTTCTGCTTATCTAAACAAGGAATATAATGAAAGTTCAAATTCTCCAGATATTATTAAAGACATCGAATATTTGAGAAAAACTAATGTTAACAGTGTGAGCATTTCGGAGGCATCATCTTTATTTTTAAAGAAATTATATCAAACGATGAAGAATGAGATAAGCAATCTCACTGAAAAAAAGAGCGAAAAAGATATTTCTTTTTGCTTAACTTTGCAACATAAAAATGAAGATAGAAAAATCACAGTGCTTCCTCCAACAGATTGGGAAACAAACTTAACAAAGACAAAAGAATTTATAAATATCATTGAAGATATTATTAAGCAACAAAAAGATGCTGTAAAACTCTTTTATGGGCCAGACCATGAAATGTATATTGACCTTGGAATGATCGGAAATGATGATAAACCAGCCATGGCTTTAATTGAAGCTTCACGCAATGAATACTATATCAAGCCAATGGGTGATTCTGCAACGATAGATCCAAAATCTATTCACATCGTTCCAGTCGAATATTTCGATTTTACAACAAGCAACACAAAAATTGACATATAATTCAATATGTCTTTTTCTTTTTCGAGCTTTTTTATAAAATTATTAATATATTGACTTAAAAACATTTGCAAAATCAAAGATTTTTGTGTAAACTTATATCTAAGGAGCATATATAAATGAATGAAATGATAGATGAAATCTTAGCCTCTTGCAAAGAAGAAATTTCAAAATCCATCAATCACCAAATCAACGAATATATGGTGGTAAGAGCAGGTAGGGCAAATCCACATATTCTCGATAAAGTTTTTATTGATTATTATGGAGTTCCAACACCTCTTAAAAATATGGCAAGCATAACAGTTCCAGAAGCTCGAATGCTTTGTGTCTCTGTTTGGGACCAAAGCCAAGTCAAAAATGTTGTAAAAGCAATCTCAATGGCTGACCTTGGAGTTACTCCAAACGATGACGGCAAGGTAATTAGGCTTGTGTTTCCAATCTTGACTGAAGAACGCAGAAAAGAACTTGTCAAAGACATCAAAAAAATTGCTGAAGAGGCAAAAATTGGTGTGCGTGGCGCAAGAAGAGATGCAATGGAAATGATTGAAGATCTCGAAAAAAATGGTGAAATAAGTGAAGATGAACAGACATCTGCTGAAAAAGAGGTTCAGAAAATCATAGACAATGCCTGCGATAAGATTGATGAAAACTTTAAAGCAAAAGAAAAAGAGATTATGGAAGTCTAAAATTTTCTTTAAAGGAACGCTATGTCGAAATTAATTATACCAAAACATGTCGCAATCATTATGGACGGCAATGGAAGGTGGGCAAAGAGAAGAGGTCTGCCTCGGAATGCAGGTCACAAGGCTGGAATAAAAGCAATTGAAAAGACCATTGAAGGAGCTTTAAGTTTAGGCGTTAAACATTTAACCTTTTACGCTTTCTCAACAGAAAATTGGAAAAGAAGCAAAGAAGAAATTGATGGCATTTTTGCTTTAATTCGCGACTATTTAAAAGATAACCCTGTTTTTTTTAAAGAGAAAAACATTTGCATCAAACATATAGGCAATATTACACCTTTCCCAAATGATCTTAAACAACAGCTTTCTAAAAGTGAACAAAACACTTTAAAAAATGACAAGCTTATCTTAACTTTTGCTTTAAATTATGGCGGGCGAGATGAAATTGTTAGAGCGGTAAATAAAATTATAAATTCAGGCAAAATGGAAATAAATTATAAAGATATTGAACAAAATCTCGACACATATTTTTTGCCAGAACCAGACCTTGTTATCAGAACAAGTGGAGAAAAGAGATTGTCAAATTTTATGATGCTTCAAATGGCTTATAGTGAACTTTATTTCCCAAAGCTCTATTGGCCAGACTTTAGTGGCAAACAACTTTTAAAAGCCGTAAAAATTTACAACAAAAGAGAACGCAGATTTGGAGGAATATCGCAATGAAAACAAGATTTATGACATCAATATTAATTGTTGCAATTTTGGTTTTATTCTTTGTTTTAAAACAAACAGTAAGCCCATATTTTTTTGACGCGCTTATTCTTTTTATCACAATGATGAGCGCCTATGAAATGAGCAAACTGCTCAACAAAATGGACAAGCCAAACAATCAAATTTTGGCAACCATTTTTCCAGCTTTTATAATGCTTTCAATTCTATTAAACAGTGCTTTTGACTCAAGCCTCGGTGTTATTTACAGCATAATCATCGAAGTGACTTTGATTGTAATCTTCTTTGCAATTTCTTTTGTTTGGCCTATAATCACAAAAGGGAAAACTTTAAAAGAAATCAGATACAAACGCCTTCAAATTTCTATGACTAAATATGCCTTCCAAAAGGCTATGAACACTGCATTCACCTTTGTTTATCCTTCATTTTTGCTTATGTTTATAAGCTATATAAACCATTTTGACCAGCTGACAACATCATTTGCAAACATAGGTGAGTTTGAAGGTTATTTCTCGCTTGTGACACTTTTATTTGCTTTTCTTATTCCTATCTTTACCGATACTTTTGCTTATCTTGTTGGCGGAATTTTTGGCGGAAAAAAATTATGCCCAAAAATCAGCCCAAACAAAACTATTTCGGGGGCAGTAGGAGGTCTTCTTGCATGTGTATTGTTCTCAACTGCGCTTTACTTTATTTTCTATTCAATTCCAGAGCTAAGAACCATCTTTACTGCCAACAATTTTGCTTTCTGGCATGTTATCATAATATCTTTTATAGGTTCTCTTCTTGCTCAGGCAGGAGATATTGTGGAAAGCCTTTTAAAAAGGCAAGCATCTGTTAAAGATAGCGGTCGCTTTTTGCCAGGACATGGAGGTATGCTTGACAGATGCGATTCTTACATGTTTGTAATGCCTTATATTTTTCTTGCTTTTAGCATATTTATACTTGTAGCATAATAAACTTAGCAAAAGAAGACTTTTAAGCAACTTTAAGTTAAGCGAGGACAAACATAGTGACCTTTCTTTATATTCTTCTTGCAATTGTGATTTTGCTCTTTATGGTGCTTATCCATGAGTTTGGTCACTACTGCATTGGAAGAATGCTAAACTTTAAAATTACAGAATTCTCGGTAGGGTTTGGTAAAGCCCTCTTTTCTCGTAAAAACAAAAGAGGAGAATTGATCTCTCTTAGAATATTTCCGCTTGGTGGTTATTGCGCTTTTGAAGGAGAAGATGATTCTTCTGACGGCAAAGATTCCTTCAATGCACAACCGCCTTGGAAAAGAATTCTCGTTTTTATTGCTGGCGTTGTTTTCAATTTTGCCACCGCTGTTGTGTTTTCGCTTATTCTGCTTTGCACAATCGGTTATGACATTCCACAAGTGGTTGCATTTGGCTATCCAACCGCTTCTGAGCAGGTGCAAAATGGTTATGCGATCACTTCGGTTGAGACAAACGCTCAAGTTATGGCGCTTGATGAAGAACTTAGAGTGCAAGAAGGCGATGTTATCATTGCAATCAATGGAAACAAAATTGATTTTGCCTATGGTGTCAATTATTCTACAGCCATTGACAGCGAGCTTTCTAAAGCACTTAAATGGGCTGAAGAAAACAACTCATCAGTCATAGATTACCAGCTTATCGAACTTACTGTTCGCAGAAATGGAGAATATCAAACCGCATACACAGGTTTTTCTGTTTTAAAGCGTGCTGAAGTTTTAAGTGTCGACTCAGATGGTCAACCAGTTTTAGGCGAAGAAGAAACTGTCTATTCAACTGGAATAAGCGCCACAGCTTATGTGCATACATTTTGGGAGGCTTTAAAGCGATGTGTGCCATTTGCTTTTGGCCTTGCTTGGATAGTTTTAAAATCGCTATGGCTATTGATAACATTTCAACTTTCAATTTCAGAAATCGGAGGTCCGATAACTACAATCGCAACAATTGCCTCTTTTACACAAGCAAATCTTGCAAATGTTCTTATTTTGATTCCATTGATTTCGGCAAACCTTGCAGTATTTAACATTCTGCCAATTCCGTCACTCGATGGCTCTCATGTGCTTTTTACAACTATAGAAGCCATACGCAAAAAACCAATAAAACGCGAAATTGAAAACATGATTCATGCTATTGGATTGTTTATCTTGTTTGGAGCGGTGATTATAATTGACATTTTGCATTTTGTATTGTAAAATGCTGTTATGGAAGAATTAATACAAAAAATTAACAAAGCATGTGATAATAAATACCAATATTTAAAAATCTATGAGGTGATTTACGATAAAGCAACTTCTCTTTGCACCTTTACTTTTTTGTATCCTCTTTCTCATGAAGATATGACAGCTGAAAACAGAGCAGAACTGGAAAGTCTGCTTCGAAACATTTTGTCACTCAATGCAAATGTGCGTGTTAAGTTTAAAAAAAGTTTTTTATTTGATCTTCTTATAAGCCGCGAGCGTGCCAACTTTTTTTAAAACGAAAAAAAAGCAATTGTGCCTTACATATTTGAAAAAAATATCGAATTGTCAAGAGAAAATGAAGAAGTTTCTATTAAAATCCAACTTAACAAAGATATCTTTGCGATGATAGCAGAACTTGAGCTTAAAAATCAACTTCTATCCTATCTAAATCAAAAATTTATTGCATCTTTCGCAATCGAAATTGAAGAGAATGAAGAGACAGTGCCAGATGAAATCGATGCTCCTGACATCTTGCCAAGTGCTTCAAACCGAATTGAACGATATGAGGTTGAAGTTTTAAAGAAAATTGTTGGTAGCGAAATTCAGCCAAAACCAGAGTTTATTAAAAACAACAAAAAGCCAAAATCAATGGTTATTTTAGCGGGGAGAATTTCAAATATTGTCAAAAAAACTTTTAAAATAAAAAAAGGCAAAAAGGCAGGAGAAGAGAAGGCTTTTTATACCTTCACACTTGATGATGGAGACAAAATTGAATGCATCTATTTCTGCTCTAAAACCAACGAAAAGGTTATGGACAGTTTGCAAAACGACATGTTTTTGCTTTGCTTTGGCGATATCAATTTGGGTTTAAGTGGAAACAACACTTATTATGTGAAAAAGATTTCTTGGGCACAAAAGAAAGAAAAAATTGAAGCAAATCAATCTTTTTCTGAAAATATTTATGATTATTCAAACCATAAGCAAGTTGTTTTTCCTGAAAAAATAGAGTTTTCTGCTCAAACTTTCTTATTTGAAAACAAGATAAATTACAACGAAAATGTAAAAGGGAAAACTATTGTCGTGTTTGATATTGAAACAACTGGACTTAATTCTGAAGTTGATGAAATCACTGAAATTGGAGCAGTTAAAATTGTAGATGGAACAATAAAAGAAAAATTTTCCACTTTTGTCAAACCATCAAAACCAATTCCCGAAGAGGTAACGGCATTGACTCATATCACCGATGAAATGGTTAAAGATGCACCTTCAATAAAAGATGTTATCTATGACTTTAAGGCTTTTTGTGATAACTGCGTGCTGTGTGGTCACAATGTTGTTGGCTTTGACTTTAAGTTTATCAAAAAAGCGGCTGAAAATAATGGCTTACATTTCAAAAATCAAATCATTGACACTTTAGTGCTTGCAAGAACTTCTTCGCTCAGGCTTGCAAACTATAAACTTGGCACAATCGTCTCTGCACTTGGACTGACTCTTGAAGGAGCGCATAGGGCATATAACGACGCGCTAGCTACCGCACAAGTTTTTCTCGAACTTTCAAAAGTTAAAAGCAAATAAGAATTTTCTGCAAAAAGCTTGAGAACTTTGAAAAATTTGCATAAATTAAGACAAAAAATATAATAATTTTTTTAAAAAATAAATAAATTTTATTTAAAAGGTTGATTTTATTTATTGGTTGTGTTACAATAAAGGTGACTAGAATAGAAGCGCGTGGGGAGTGAGCAAGATTTGTTCACTCCCTGCTTCGTAAATAAAGGAGGTTATTTTGGCAAGCAAAACAAAAACAATTTGCGAAGAAAAAATTGTGCCTATTATCGAAGAAATGGGCTATCAAGTGATCGAAGTTGAGTATGCAAAAAAGTCTGACGGCATGAACCTTACTTTCTTTATCGACTGTGACAACGGTATATCAGCAGATGATTGCGAAAAGGTGAGTAAGGTAATTGACCCAATTCTCGATGAAATCAATCCAACAGATGACCAAGCTTACATTTTAAATGTTAGCTCGCCAGGTATTGACAGACCTATAAAATCCGAGCGCGATTTTAAACGAAACTTAGGTAAAGAGATTGCAATCACATTGTTTGCAAAACAGGACGGAATAAAACTTTTTGAAGGAAAACTTGTCCAGTTTGATGAAAACAGCGTAACAATTCAGCCAACATTTTCTAAAAAAGCTAAAAAACTTTCAGAAGGTCAAATAACAATTCAAAGAGAAAAAATTGCGCACATTGTGCCAATAATAAAATTTTAAGGAGCAAAAATATGATAAACAAAGATTTTTTTCAAGCATTAGAAGACTTACAAGCAGAAAAGAAAATTGATAAGGACACTTTTATTCAAACTCTTGAAACAGCGCTTACCTCAGCTTATAAAAAGATGTATGGCGAGGCAAAAAGTGCACTGGTAAAATTAAATCCTGACAAAAACACCATCAGAATTTACTCTTATAAAACCATCGTTGACAATGTGGAAGACCCAGACAAAGAAATATCTCTTGCCGAGGCAAGACTTATCAAAAAATCTTTCAAAATTGGTGATATCGTTCAAACTGAAGAGTCAACAAAAGACTTTGGCAGAATTGCAGCTCAAACTGCAAAGCAGGTTGTAATGCAAAAACTTAAAGAAATGGAAAGACAAAACGCACTTAACGAACTTGCTGAAAAGGAAGATGAACTTCTTACAACCATTGTAAAACGCATTGATAACGGAACTGTTTATGTTCAAATTTCAAACTCGCACACTGAAGGAGTTATGCTTCCTTCTGATCAGATCCCAGGCGAAAAGTTTAATGTTGGCGACAGAGTTAAGGTTTATGTAAAAAAGATTAAAGACTCATTCAAAGGCACACAAATTCAAGTGACAAGAAGCAATATCGGCTTTGTAAGAAAACTTTTTGAGCTTGAAATTCCAGAAGTTGCAAATGGTGACATTGTGATTAAAAACATTGCAAGGGACCCTGGCAACAGAACAAAAGTTGCTGTTTACACATCAAAACAAAACATCGACCCAATTGGAACTTGTGTTGGCTTTCATGGTCAAAGAATTGACACAATCATTTCTGAACTCAATGGCGAAAAAATTGACCTTATTGAATATACTGAAGACCCACTTGAATTTATTGCTAGAGCGCTTAGCCCAGCAAAAGTTTTGAGCGTTGAAACAAATGAAAGTTTGAAAGCTTCAAGAGTTATCGTGCCAGACGACAAACTTTCGCTTGCAATTGGAAAGAATGGACAAAATGTTCGTTTGGCAGCTCGTCTTACTGGGTGGAAAATTGAAGTTAAAAGCGAAAGCTCAGTTTCAGCTCAAAACACAAAAGAGCCTGAATATGAACTTACCGAACTTAATGATGATGCTTTTGAAGATCTTGGCGACCTTGAAGAACTTGAAGAGCTTGAAGATTTAACCCCAGTTGACGATGAGGAATAATCATGGAAAAGCGTCAGCGGATGTGCATTGCATGCAGACAAATGTTTGATAAAAAAGACCTTAAAAGAATTGTCAAGAACAGTGATGGACAAATTTTTGTGGATATGACAGGCAAGGCAAATGGAAGAGGAGCTTACATTTGTTCAAGTAAAGAGTGCATGCAGAAACTTAAAAAACAAAAGCTATTAAACAAAACTTTCAAATGTGCAGTAGATGAAAAAGTTTATCTTGATTTGGAGGAGAAAGTTGCAAGAGAATAAATTAAGTGGTTATTTGAATATTTGCCGAAAAGCAAACTATCTTATTATATGTGGAGATAAAGTTGAAAACTACAACAAAAAACTTTTTCTGGTTTTGTATGATATAAA